>NZ_CAWURG010000019.1:0-14413 GCF_963924895.1 uncultured Sphaerotilus sp. | reverse complement strand
ATCTTCGTCGGCAACGTGCAGGCCTGTGCGATGGTGAAGACCAGGATGGCGAAGTCCACGTTGGACGCCGGATGGTCAATGCTGAAGACGATGCTGGAATACAAGAGCCATCAGGCCGGCATCGTGTTCGAAGAGGTGAATGAAGCCTACACAACCCAGACCTGTTCGAGCTGCGGGGTCATTCCCGCGAGCAGTCCGAAAGGTAGGACAGGGCTTGGAATGAGGAGGTGGACTTGCTGCGAGTGCGGGGCGAAACACCACCGCGACGTGAACGCAGCCAAGAACATCGCCGCGCGCGGGCATGCGCGTCTCGCAGGAGGAATCCCCGTCCTTTAGGGCGGGGAGGATGTCAACACAGCGATTCCTGCAACGCCTCGATCGGGCCGCTCGGCGAGAACCTGTATGGCTCCTCGGAGGTGCCGACGGGCACGGAAGCGGTGCAGTCCTGGTACAGCGAGGTGTCGGACTGCAGCACGCCGAACATGCAGGGCTGCTACCGGGAGCAGGTGCGGCCGCAGGTCCGCACGCCGGCCCAGTGTCCCTGAACGGCGCGCGCGGCCTCAGGGCCTGGTGGCACGCGGCGGCTGGCGGTCGTCCGGAATCGGCAGGATCAGCGTCTCCGCCAGCGCATTCAGACCGAGCAGGCCGCCGCTGACCGACTTGCGGGCGTGCAGGCGCAGCCGATCACGGGCGCGGCTGTCCATCGCACAGGCGAGGTGGATGAGCGAGGTGACGTAGCGGCGCGTGTGCCTGGAACGCCTGCCGCAGGCCCGTGCGGGCGAAGCGTCTCGGCCGGTGCGGACACAAGTTTGCGGGGAGGTCGTTGGCAGGTTCATGCAGAGATTCTGCCGACGTGGAACCAGGCAGTCCCCCGACCGAAGTACGGTTCAGCGGGTGCTGTAGACCGGCGCGAATCCGCCCCCCTCGGTGCGGAAATTGGTTGTCTGCCCTTGGTAGAGCCGCGCGGCCACCCACTGCACCTGCGTGTCGTAGGCATAGGCGCGCAGGTCGAACTTCATCGGGCGCTGGGTCTCGTCCGCGGCGAGCTGGCGCTGGCCGGGCGTGGCGATCGCCTGGGCCACGTAGTCGCCGTCGTGGGCCAGGATTTCGTCCCAGACGCGCCGGGTGAGCTTGTCGCCGCGCCACGCCGCCCGGCTGCCGTAACCGCCCGCCGGCTTGAAGAACAGACCCCGCCGCGCCGCCCAGAGCCGCTCGGCGTGGGCCGCGGACACCACTTCGGTGTGCGGCACATGGGCCAGCAGCACCGCCCGCGTGTCGGCCGGCACGCCCAGCGCGGTCAACGCCGCCTCGTCGCTGAAGACGGCCAGGTGGCGCTTGTCGGCGTAGAGCGCGTGGGCCTGCGGATGGGGCGTGATGGCGGCGGTCTGCGTCATCCAGGCCTGGCGCAGCGCGGCGCTGGCGGGCTGCTCGAAGTAGAAGTCGGTCAGCCGGTTGTAGACCAGGTCGATCGCGGTGTCGCCGTGCCAGAGGCGGCCGGCGCGCCAGTCGAGTTCGGACGGCGCCGCGATGACCGCCTGCAGGCCGTGGCGTTCGAACAGCGCGCCGAAGAGCAGGAACTCGGCGTAGAGGTACTGCTGCGCGGGGGCCTCGTCGACGATCGCGATGGTGCGCAGCGGGCCGGTCTGGCCGCTGTGCAGCCATTCGGCGCGGAACATCGCGACGATCTCGGCCTCGAAGGCCGCGGCATGGACTGCGGTCGGTATCAGCGGCGCCATCTCGGGGCAGCAGGCGCGCTGGGCGCGGGCGAGCACGGCGTTCAGCAGCGCGCCGCCCGCGTTGGTGTTGACCTCGATCAGGCCGAGCTGGTCGCGGTCGAGGTGGAAGTCGTAGCCGAAGAACACGCTGCGCGGCAGGGCTTGGCCCGGCGGCAGTGACACGCGCGCCGTCTCGGGCGCGGCGGCCAGCACCCGCTCGTGCCACGCCGGCAGGGCGACGACCGCGTCGACCGCGCGGATCACCTCGGCCATGCGCCGCAGGTGCGTGCCGGCGACGAACACCGGCTGTGCGGCGAAGACGAAGGGGCAGCGCTCGCGCACCAGCGCAGACAGGCCGGGGGTGCCCAGCTCCGCGTCGAGGGCGCGGGCGAGGGCGGTCCGATCGAGCGTCAGGCAGTGGCAGTCCTGGTTCATGACCTCGGCCAAAACGGTACCAATCGGGACCTCTGCGCGGGTGCCAGGCTCTGCGGCGAGGTCGAGGGTGGGGTGGATCACTTCTTTCATTGCCGGAACCCTTCGAAACTTTGTTTATGCTGAAGCAGGAGGGTGAAACAGACGAATGCGCAAGGTCATGGGCGTGCATTTTTTCCATAATCCAGCCGCTCATGTCACCCCATCCTGCCATTCCTTCCGTTCCGGTGCCGCTGGCGCCGGGCTCCTGTCTTGGTGCCTACGAGCTTGGCGCGTGCTGCGGCGAAGACCTGGACGGCTTCGACTATGAGGCCATCGAACGCCACAGTGGCCGTGCCGTGACGATCCGCGAGGGCTGCCCGGTCGGGCTGGTCGAGCGGGTCGGCTCGCAGATCGTGCCCTTGCCGGGCGCGGAGGCCGATTTCCACGACTGGCTCGCACGCTGGACCCGGCTGACCGGCCACTGGCAGCAGGCGAACCAGTCGGCCGATCTGGCGCGGCTCGCACACTCCGCCCTGATCCAGATCGAGGCGCGCGGTGAAGCCAACGGCACCGCCTGGGTCTGCCTGACCACCGCCACGGGCCACACGCTGCGCCAGGTGGCGGAGGCGGGTCCCGGCTGGCCGGACCGGTCCACGGTGGACGCGGGCCTGCACGCCTGCTGCAACGCCGTCGAGCCGCTGCACCGCCTGGGCGAACTGCACGGCAGCCTGACGCCGGAGCGCGTGATCGTGCTCGACAGCGGCAGCTGGTGCCTGCCGCTGCCGGACACCGACCCGGGTCGCCAGCCGCTGTCGCCCTGGCTGGCGCCCGAGCAGACCGAGGCCGGCCGCGCGGCCGGGCTGGCCAAGGGGCCGTGGACCGATGTCCACGCCATCGCCGCACTCGCGCACTGGCTGCTGACCGGCTCCGCGCCGCCGAGCGTGTCGCGGCGCGAGGCCGACGCGCCGGACTGCTGGGCCGAACTGGAGCGGGCCGAGTCGGACCCGCTGCGCCGCCGCGCGCTGCGCAGCGCACTGGCGCTCAAGCCGACCGACCGGCTCGGCAGCATCGCGGCGCTGCGCATGGCGCTGGGCTGGTCGGAGCGGCATGTGCCGAGCGTGGCCGCACCGAAGCCGGCGCCGCTGCCGCTGCCACCGGTTCCGCCCGCCCCAGAAGCGAAGCCGGACCGCACCAGCCTGGTGGCGGTCGGCGGACTGCTGGTGTCCCTGTCGGCGGTGTTCGCGCTGCTCTGGATCAATGGCCCGTCCGAAGCCGATCCGGCGGCGGCGTCGTCGATGGTGAAGTCGGTCGAGAAGGCGCCGACCGGGGCTGGCACGCGGGTGCCGCCGGTGCCGCCACCACCCCTGCCGCCGGAAGCCAAACCGAAGCCGGCGCCCAAGCCGCCCGCGCCCCCTGAGCCGGCCAGCCCTGTACCTGCGCCGTCTCCGCCGTCGCCGCCCGTGGCACCCACGCCGAAACCAAAGCCCGTCCCGGTCGCGCCAGCAACCAAGGCCGCAATGCCACCGGTTCCACCGCCCGCCGAAGTGGCCGGGCGCAAGAAAGCATCCGAGGCCTGCATCGACTGGCTGCGGCGCCGGTCACTGGAGCCCGCCGACAGCGAGCGCACGCCGAACCCTGCCTGCGAATGAGGACCGGCTGTCGACCCTAGTCTCTCGCCCTGAAGAAGGAACCTGCACCATGTCCCTGCGCCACCCGCGGTTTTCCGCCTGTGCCCGACACCTTGTCGGCCTGACCCTGCTCGCGCTGCTGACGCTGGCCGGCTGCGCCACGCCACCACCGCCACCGGCCGTCACCGCCAACCTGCCGCTGGCGCAGGCCGTGGGCATGGCGACCGACCAGACCGTGCGCCTCATGGACGACGCGGTCGGCCTGCGCCGCTACCTGAAGCGCTCGACGCTGGTCTACGTCGCGCCGGTGCTGGATGCCGGCAGCCGCCAGCAGACGGTGACCACGGTGCGCGTGCGCGAGCTGATCGCCGTGCACCTGAAGAGCCAGCACCGCCGCATCGAACTGGTGCCGTTCACGGCGGCTGCGGCAGCGCTCAGTGAATACCGGCTCGACACCACGCTCACGGCGGCCACGCTGCCGGACGGGCGCCGGACCACGGACCGGGTCCAGCTGGACATGCGCCTGGTCAATCTGCAGGACGGCCGGACGCTGGCCCGCAGCGAGGCCTCGGTGGTGGATGCCGCGCTGGACGGCACGCCGGTGAACTTCTTCCGCGAGAGCCCGTTCACGCTGTCGCCAGCGGACGGTCGCACGGCGGATGCCGGCGGGCCGGTCCTGTCCGAACGCGAGCGCACGCTGCCGATTGCCCGCATGGACGAAGCCGGTTCCGCCTACGCCGACGGCAGCTACGACCGTGCGCTGAACCTCTACCGCTCGGCGGCCACGCTGCCCGGGGTGGACACCATGCAGGCGCTGGTCGGCACCTACCTGTCCTCCCTCCGTTCGGGCCACGACAGCGAGGCGCAGGACGCCTTCGCCCGCATCGTCGCACTCGGCCTGAAGACCCGGTCGATGGGCGTGAAGCTGCTGTTCGCGCCGGGCACGACCGCGTTCTGGCCCGATCCCGCCATCAACAAGTTCTACCCCGAGTGGCTGCGCGAGATCGCCCGGCAGGCCGGGGACGCCCCGTCCTGCCTGCAGGTCGTGGGCCATTCCAGCCACAGCGGCGCCGAGGAGTTCAACGTCCAGCTCTCCGGCCAGCGCGCCGACGCGGTCCGCCAGCAGCTCGAAACTGCCAACCCGGCGCTGGCGCGGCGCGTCGAGGCGTCCGGGGTGGGCTGGCGCGACAACCTCGTCGGCACCGGCAGCGACGACCTGAAGGACGCCGTCGACCGGCGGGTCGAGTTCAAGGTGGTGGACTGCCGCTGAGCGGTGCGGGCGCCGGTTGGCCGAGCAGCCGGTCCAGCACCACGCCCAGCACCGCGCCCGCGCACTGCGCCGCCACGAAGCCGGGCACGCTGCCGGGCGCGATGCCCGCGAAGGTGTCGCTCCACATCCGGCCGAAGGCCGCCGCCGGGTTGGCGAACGAGGTCGAGGCCGTGAACCAGTAGGCGGCGCCGATGTAGGCCGCCACCAGCGACGGGGCCTTGCCCGGCCCGGCCCGCAGGATCACCAGCAGCAGGCCGGCCGTGGCAACGACTTCGGCCAGCCACTGGCCGTTGCCGGCGCGCACCTTGGTCGACCACTGCAGCAGTGGCAGCTCGAACATGGCATGGGCGAGCCAGGCCCCCGCCACGGCGCCGGCGAGCTGGGCCAGCACGCAGGGCAGCAGGCGGGCCACCGGGAGATCGCCGCGCCAGGCCATCACGGCGCTGACCACCGGGTTGAAGTGGGCGCCGCTGACCGGACCGAACACCTCGATCAGCACCAGCAGGCCCCCCACGGTGGCGGCGGTGTTGGCCAGCAGGGCGACCGCGACGTTGCCGCCCGAGAGCCGCTCGGCCATGATCCCCGAGCCGATGACGATGGCCAGCAGCAGCGCGGTGCCGAGTGCTTCTGCGCCGAGGTGGCGGGACAAGGTGGACATCGCCTCAGCTCCGGCCGATGTCGGTGAGTGCGGCTTGCAGCGCCGCGCGGTCCATCGTCTCCAGCGGCAGGGCCAGCAGTTGCAGCATCCGGTAGCCGATAGCCTGCCGGGTCAGCTCGAAGGCACGCGGCTTGTCGGCTTCGGCCGCGTTGGACGGATCCGGGTAGCCCCAGTGCACCTTGACCGGCTGCTGGCCCGCTCCACCGAAGAACACCGGGCAGGACTCGGCCGCTGCGGAGTCGCACACGGTGATGACGATGGACAGCGGCGGCGCTTCGGGCGTGGTGAATTCGTCCCAGCTCTTGCTGCGGTAGGCGCTGGTGTCGATGCCGGCGCCGTTCAGGGCCTGGATCGCGTACGGGTTGATGCGGCCGCTCGGGGCGCTGCCGGCGCTGTGGGCGCGGACATCCTTGCCGAGTCGGGCGGCGAGGTGGTTCAGCATCCCTTCGGACAGCACGCTGCGGGCCGAGTTGTGGGTGCAGAGGATCAGGACGTGGGTGCTCATGGCGGGTTCAGCAGCAGGTGGTGGGGCCGCAGTCGGCCGTGGGGATGGTGGGGCAGGTGGTGGCCGTGCCTTCGCAGCAGTGCGCGGTGAGGTAGGCGAGCAGGGCGTTCATCTGCGCCATCGTGGCGCGGTAGATGAGCTTGCGGCCGTCGCGCTCCTGGCTGACGAGGTTGGCGTGCATCAGCTCCTTCAGGTGGAAGGACAGGGTCGAGGCCGGGACATCGAGCAGCGCGCCGAGCGTACCGGGGGTCATGCCGGCCGGGCCGGCACCGACGAGGGCGCGGAACACGCGCAGCCGCATCGGCTGGGCCAGCGCGGCCAGTGCAGTGGTGGCAGTTGATTCTTCCATGATTCCATCATATTGGAACTATGGATTTATTCCAACATTTCCATCTGGGTGCAGGGCTGTCAAAACGCTGTCACATGGCGGGGTGACCATGACAGTTCCGCTTCTGGCCCCAGGTGAGTCGACTCCCATGCATGAACCTGCCGTTCCCGCGCCGCGCCCGCCCCACAGGACCGTTCTCGTGGTGGTCGAGGAGGCGGTGATCCGCGAACTGCTCGCGGTTCATTTCCGGTTCGCCGGCTTCTTTCCGATGCTGGCGGCGTCGGCGGTCGAGGCGCGGCGGCTCGCGGGCGAGGTGCGTCCCGATGTGGTGCTGGTCGATCCGGATGCGCCGGCCACCGCCGACACCTCGTTCGCGGCCGATGCTGTGCCCCCCTTGCCACTGGTGCTGGTCACCGCGCAGGCGACCGACGGGCGCGACGCGGCACTGTGGCTGCGCAAGCCGTTTGCCCCGCGCGAACTGGTGGGCGAGGTGGTGCGGCTGCTGCGCCGCGATCCGCAGCGCGTGCGCGCCGGGCCGATCGTGATCGATGCTGAGCGGCACCTGATCACGGTGAACCGCCAGGGCCGCGCAATGCCGATCGAGCTGGCGCCGGTGGAGCTGAAGCTGCTGCAGTGCCTGATGGCGCGGCCGGACCACGCGATCGAACGTCGCCACATCCTGTCCACCGTCTGGGGCAAGGGCAGCGAGGTCGATGTCCGCACCGTGGACCAGAACATCAAGCGCCTGCGCCGCTGCCTGGAGGAGGTCGGCGCGGGCGATGTCATTCGCACGGTGCGTGGTGTGGGCTACCGGTTCAGCTCGGCACCATGACATGGACTGTCACCATACTTTCACAGTGCCTTCCTACAGTGGCAAGGTTTCCGCTACTGGCCATTCCGGCATAAAACCAGGGAGGACCCCCCGATGAGCGACAAGCATCTCTCGAGCCAGTTCGACGCTGAACTCAGCACCATCTCGGCCCGGGTACTCGAAATGGGCGGTCTGGCCGAAGCCCAGGTCGCCCAGGCGGTCTACGCACTGACCCACTTCAGCCACGCGACGGCGGAGCAGGTGATCCGCCAGGAACACCGGGTCAACCAGATGGAGATCGACATGGACCGCGATCTCTCCACCGTCATCGCCCGCCGGCAGCCGACCGCCCGCGACCTGCGCCTGCTGATCGCCACCTCGAAGACCATCGGCAATCTGGAGCGTGTCGGCGACGAGGCTGCCCGCATCGCCCGCACCGTGCAGCGCGTGATGACCTTCGGCATGTCCGGCCGCCTGCCGCTCGCGGACGTCTCGTTCGAGGCCGGGCTCGCCATCACCTCGCTGCGCCGGGCGCTCGATGCCTTCGCCCGGCTGGACGCATCACAGGCGCTGCAGGTCATCAAGCAGGACAGCGAGATCGATGCCGAGTTCGACGGCCTGCTGCGCAAGCTCATCACCTACATGATGGAAGACCCGCGCACCATCTCGGCCTGCATCGACCTGGTCTTTGTCGTCAAGGCGCTGGAACGTGTCGGTGACCACGCCAAGAACATCGCCGAGCAGGTGATCTACATCGTCAAGGGCGCCGACGTGCGCCACACGCCGCTCGACGATGTCGAGAACGTGGTGCAGTGAGCCGCCAGAGCAAGGACTGAAGACCATGGGACGCATCCTGATCGTCGAGGACGAGCCGGCCATCGCCGAGCTGATCGCGCTGAATCTGCGCTACGAGGGCCACGACGTGCGGGTGGCCGGCACCGCCGACGCCGCCACGCGGATGGTCACCGAGCAACTGCCCGAGCTGGTCATCCTGGACTGGATGCTGCCGGGCGAGTCGGGGGTATCGCTGGCGCGCCGCTGGCGGTCGGATGCCCGTACGCGGGAGCTGCCCATCATCATGCTGACGGCCCGCTCGGAAGAGCGCGACCTGATCCAGGGGCTGGACGCCGGCGCGGACGACTACCTCACCAAGCCCTTCTCGACCGGCGAGCTGCTGGCGCGCATCCGTGCCGTGCTGCGCCGCAAGCTGCCCGAGGCGCTGGACACCCCGATCGAGGCTGGCCCGATCCGGCTCGATCCGGCCACGCGCCGGGTCTGGCACGGGCAGGAAGAGGTCCCCCTCGGCCCGACCGAATTCCGTCTGCTGCGCTTCCTGATGGCGCATCCGGAGCGCGTGCACAGCCGCAACCAGCTGCTGGATCGCGTCTGGGGCGACCATGTGTTCATCGAGGAGCGCACGGTCGATGTCCACATCAAGCGGCTGCGCGCCTCGCTCGCACCGGCCGGGTGTGCCGACCTGATCGAGACGGTGCGCGGCGCCGGCTACCGCCTGGCCCGACCGAACCAGTCCAGTCAGGCGGCCCAGTGATCTGGGCGCTGCTGCTGAGTGTGGCGGTGGCACTGGTCGCCGTTGCGGTGGCGGCGGGTTTGTGGCGCCGGCAGCGGCGCCTGTTGCGCTGGACGGCGGCGGGCCTGGGCGAGACCGACGCGCCCCTGCTGCCCGGCACCATCGGCGAGATCGGCCAGCGGGTCGAGCGCGCCCTGAAAGCCGGCGCGTCCGCCCAGGCTGAGCAGGTGCGGCGCCTGGAATCCTTCCTCACCGCCATCGATGCCTCGCCCAACGGCATCCTGCTGCTGGACGCGCAGGACCAGCTCCAGTGGATCAACCAGACCGCAGCGTGCCACTTCGGCCTGGACGTGCTGCGCGACCGCGACCAGCGGGTGACCAACCTCGTGCGCTCGCCGGCCTTCGTGGAACACCTGCAGACCGGGCGTTTCGACGAGGGCGTGAGCTTTCCGAGCCCGCGCGGGGACACGATGCTGTCGGTCGCCGTGCGGCCCTACGGTGACTCGATGAAGCTGGTGCTCTCGCAGGACATCACCGCCCGCGAGCGCAGCGACCACATGCGCCGCGACTTCGTCGCCAACGTCTCGCACGAGATCCGCAGCCCGCTGACGGTGCTGGCCGGCTTCATCGAGACGCTGTCCGACCTGCCGCTGACCGGGGCCGAGCGCCAGCGCGTGCTGATGCTCATGCGCCAGCAGACCGACCGCATGCGCAACCTCGTCACCGACCTGCTGGCGCTGGCGCAGATCGAGGGCGCGCCGCGGCCGCTGTCGGACACCTGGACCGACGTGGGCGAGCTGATGTCGCAGATCGAGATCAGCGCGCGGGCGTCGGACAAGGACCGCCACCACTTCGAGCTGCAGGTCGGCGGGCCGGCGCAGCTGGGCGGCACCGAGTCGGAGCTGTTCAGCGCCTTCTGGAACCTGGTGAGCAATGCGCTGCGCTACACCCCGGCGGGTGGCAGCGTGACGGCCCAGTGGGCGGTGCGCGCGGACGGCACGGGCGAGTTCCGGGTGACCGACACCGGCGCCGGCATCGAGCGCGAGCACATTCCCCGCCTGACCGAGCGCTTCTACCGCGTCGACGGCAGCCGCTCGCGCGAAACCGGCGGCACCGGGCTGGGGCTGGCCATCGTCAAGCACGTGGTGCAGCGCCACGACGGCGAGCTGCTGATCGACAGCGTGCCGGGCAAGGGATCGGTCTTCCGCATCGTGCTGCCGGCCTTCCGGGTCCGTGCCCGTGCCCCGGTGTTGCCAAGGTCAAGGCCCGAGCCTGTAATCTGAGGGGGTTGTTTCCTGTCAGGCCGTACCCATTGAACGCCCCGTCTCCGTCCGATCCGGGCTCCGTGCCCACTCCCGGCACACCGAACCGCCAGCAGTCCCGCGCAGACGTCTGGGGGATCGTGCTGCCCTACCTGCTGGTGTCGGTCCTCTGGCTCGGCCTGTCCGACCCCCTGGTCGACTGGCTGCTGCCGGGCAACGCCACCCTGCACCATCTGGTCGATACCTTCAAGGACTGGGTGTTCATCGGCGCCACGGCGGTGGCGCTGTACGTCCTGCTGACGCGCCATGTGGAGCGCGGACGCCGTGCATTCGACCGCGAACGGGCCGCCTGGCGAGAGCGCGACGACGCGATGCGGCTGCTGCAGTCGCTGGTCGATGCCTCGCCGGACGCGATCTACGTGAAGGACCGCAGCGGGCGCTACCAGCTGTTCAACGACGCGGCGGCCCGCCTGGTCGGCCGTCCGGCGTCGCAGGTGATCGGGCTGGACGATCTGGCGCTGTTCAAGGCGGACCAGGCCAGCGCGCTGCGGGCCAACGACCGGCAGGTCATGGCACAGGGACAGGATCTGACCTTCGAGGAGGTGCTCGACACCGTGGTGGCCGGCCTGCGGACCTTCCAGGCGCTCAAGGGGCCGCTGCGGGACGCTGACGGCCAGGTCACCGGCGTGTACGGCATCTCGCGCGACGTCACCGAGCGCAGCGCGCTGGCCCGCCAGCGGCAGCAGGCGCTGGAGGCGGCCCACCGCGCCCGCGACCTGCTGCACGACGTGCTGGCGCGGGTGGGCGACGGGCTGGTGGCGCTCGATCTGGACTGGCACTTCACCTATGCCAATCCGCGGGCGGTCCGCATGCTCGGACGCCAGCGCCCGGACGAGCTGATCGGTCGCCACGCCTGGACCGAATATCCGGTGGTGGTCGGGCGGCCCTTCCAGCGGGCCTGCGAGCAGGCGATGCGGGACCAGCGGCCCGTCGTGCGCGAAGACCACCATCTGGCCTGGGACCGCTGGTTCGAGTCCCGCATCTATCCGTCGCCCCAGGGCGTGTCGATCTACCTGTCCGATATCACGCCGCACCGCCTTGCCGAGCGGGCGCTGCAGGTCAGCGAGCAGCGCTACCGGCTGGCGGCGAGCCACGGTCAGGTCTGGGACTGGAGCGCCGACACCGGGCATCTGGTCGTCGCCCCCGAGTTCTGGCTTGTCCAGGGCTGGCCCGTGCCGCCGCCGGACAACAGCCTGGTGCAGTTCGAGGCCCGCCTGCACCCGGACGATCTGCCGCGCTTCCGCAGCGCACTCATGGGCCACCTGCAGCGGCGGGAGCCTTACCGGCTGGAATTCCGCATGCGCCACCTGGACGGCTCCTGGCGCTGGTTCCGCACCCAGGGCCAGGCGGTGTGGGACGAGCAGGGTAGCGCCATCTACATGGCCGGCACCACCTTCGACATCACCGAGCGCAAGGGCGCCGAGGAGGCACTGCGCGAATCCGAGGCCTACCGGCGTCTCGTGTTCGAGCAGCTGGCCGACGGCGTGCTGCTGATCGACAGCACGCTGCGCGTGCTGGACGCCAATCCGCAGGCGCTGGCCATGCTCGGCTACACCCGGGACGAGCTGCTGCGCCGGTCGCTGCACGGTCTGCTGGCCGACCGCGATGTCCCGCGGCTGGCGGACGAGCGGATGCGGCTGCTGTCGGGCGAGACGCATCTGGACGAATGGGTGTACCAGCGCGCGGACGGCACGCAGTTCCCGGCCGAGGTGAGCGTGCGCTCGCTGGACGGGCGGCGCTACGTCAAGGTGCTGCGCGACATCTCCGCGCGGCGCGCCTCGGAAACGGCCTTGCTGACCTACCAGCTGGAGCTGTCCGAACTCACCCAGCGCCTGCTGGAACAGGAAAAGCAGACCACCCAGCGCGTGGCGCAGTCCCTGCACGACCATGTCGGCCAGACGCTGGCGGTGATCCGTCTGAATCTGGAGGCGGCGCATGCCACCTACGGTGCGGCCATGCCGGACGGGTTGAAGCAGGTCTGTACCGGTCTGGTGCAACTGCTCGACCAGGTGGTGCGCGAAGTGCGGCTGGTGCTGGTCGATCTGCGGCCGCCGCTGCTGGAAGAGCAGGGGCTGGTGGCCGCGATCGACAACGAGATCCGCTCCCGGGTGCTGCCGGGTGTCGGCAGCGAGGCCGGTGCGGACGTGCTGATCGAGGTCAGCGACGAGGTGGCCGCCCGGCGCTGGCCGGTCGATGTGGAGTACGGTGTGTTCATGGTGGCGCGGGAGGCCATTGCCAACGCCCGCCAGCACGCGGGTGCGGGCCTGATCCGCGTGATGCTGGCGGCCGGCGAGGGCAGCGGGTCCGACGAATTGGCGCTGGACGTGCTGGACGACGGGCACGGCATTCCCGCCCCCATGCAGCATGGCCGGCCCGGCCACCTCGGCATCGTCGGCATGCGCGAGCGGGCCATCGCCATCGGTGCCCGGTTTTCGGTGGGGCCCGGCCCGGACGGTGGCACCCTGGTCTCTCTGCGCTGGAAGGCAAACAAGGCATGAGCGAGCTGTATCTGGTCGATGACCACGCCATGATGCGCGACGGACTGCGCGCGGTGCTGCAGGCGGCCGGCCACCGCGTGGTGGGCGAGTCGGGGGATCCCACGGTGGCGCTGGCGGAGCTGCAGAAGCTCGAGCCCGCCTTGCTGCTGCTCGACCTGCACCTGGGCGAGCAGTCCGGGCTGGGGCTGCTCGGCGAGCTGCAGCGGCGGCGGCTGTCGGTCCGCACCATCGTGCTGAGCATGTCGGCCCAGCCCCGCCACGTGGCCGAGGCGCTGCGGCTGGGCGCGATGGGCTATGTGCTCAAGGGCTCGCCGTCGAGCGAGCTGCTGGGCGCGGTCGACGCCGTGCTGCAGGGGCGGCGCCACCTGAGCCCGGACGTGGCCGTCCTCGCCGCGCAGGGCCTGAGTGCCCGCGACGAGGCCTCGGCGCTCGACGGCCTGTCGGTGCGGGAGCGGCAGATCATCGAGATGGTCGTGCGCGGCCATTCGAGCACCGAGATCGGCACGCTGCTGCACCTGTCGCCCAAGACGGTCGACTCCTACCGCAGCCGGCTGATGGGCAAGCTGGGCGTGTCGGACGTGCCGGCGCTGGTGCGGCTGGCGATCCGGGCCGGATTGATCGATGCGGCCGAGCCGTGAATTAATTCCGTGTCTGACTTGTTGCTGACAGCGGATGGCAACACCTCGTATCAAGAACTCCCCGCAGACCCCGCCGGCCCGGACTTCTAGAGTCTCGACACGCTGGAAGTCACTCTGGTGCCGTTCCGGCGCCGCTCCAGCGGGAGTGCCGGTGTGCCCCTGCCCCCTCTGGAATCTGACCTGCCTTGCCGCGCGCTGGTCGTGGTCGGCTCACCACAGCGGCTCGCCGAGGTGCGCGAGGTGCTGGGCCGTCTCATGCCAGACGGACGGGTGGAGACCGCCGACACCGTGGTGGACGCGCTGCTGCGTCTGAACCGCAAGCCGGCCGAACTGCTGGTGCTGGACCTCGCGGTCGACGACGCACTGGCACCGGCCGTGGTCCGCCATCTGGCGCGGGTCGCTCCGATCACCGAGGTGCTGGTGTTCGGCGACCGCGCCCGTACCGTTCCCGGCCACCAGCGGGTGCAGGCCTGGGATGAACTGGACCGCGTGCTGACACGCTGGCAGACGACCGTTCAGCGGTCGGCCTCCGGCCCGCACGGCGCCAAAGAAGAAGGACGTCCGTCATGAAGCCGGCACCCATTCCACAGAACGAATTCGAACGGCTGCAGACCCTCACCGGTCTGAACGTGCTCGACACGCTGGCCGACCCCGTGCTGGACGGCCTCGTGCGCAGTGCCGCGCTGGCACTCGGCTGCCCGATCTCGCTGGTCAGTCTGGTCGACGCGGACCGCCAGTGGTTCAAGGCCCGCATCGGGCTGGACGCGACCGAGACCGCCCGTGCGCCGTCCTTCTGCGGTCACGCCGTCCTGGGCCATGCCCTGTTCGAGGTGCCCGACGCGATGCTGGACGACCGGTTCGCCGACAACCCGCTGGTCGTCGGCGATCCGAACGTGCGCTTTTACGCCGGCATGCCGATCACCATCGACGGACACGCCATCGGCACCCTGTGCGTGATCGACCACCAGCCGCGCCAGATCACCGACGCGCAGCGCGAGATGCTGGAAGACCTGGGCCGCGCCGCCACCCACTGGATGCAGAGCTGGCGCCAGTCGCAGGCGCTGGACCAGCACATGCACCACCTGGAGGAGCGCGTGG
>NZ_CAWURG010000018.1:0-5534 GCF_963924895.1 uncultured Sphaerotilus sp. | reverse complement strand
CGGAGCTTTTCTAGGTCTTCTGGGGAAAGCGAGAAGTCACGGCTCTTGAGCATGGTCTCATATCATTGATTTGATTCCAAAATTCTACAGGCAATCGTATAAATTTTAAACAACAATCAAACTTGATTGAGACTGCTTACTCAGGAAAAATGGTCTACGACTGATCGATGTGCAGGCATTGATAGAGCGTGTAGATCCGCTGCCAGGGGCGTATCATTTTCTGACCGAGTTGCGCCAAGATTTTCATGTCGTCTTGGTGTCGGATGCATTCCAGGAAATGATCCTGCCTTTATGGGAAAAGCTGGATCAGCCTGAACTGCGTTGCCATTGGTTCATCTGTGATCGAGGCGGCTATATTTCCAAGGCACACTATTCCCGCAGGCATGGCAAACACGAGGTCATTGAAGAATTTGCGGAGAATGGTCATCGAACCTTGGCCGTTGGAGACGCGTTCAACGACTTGACCATGCTTCGGCGGGCATCCATGGGGTTCCTGTTTTGCCCTTCGCCGCAAACATTGCAAGCTGCTGCGGGGATTCACGTTGCAAGAACTTACCCGGAAATTCTGGCGGCAGCTCGGCAGCTCGGGAACCGGCAGGCGTTTGATGCACTCTGCGCCAAACGGGCCTGATCCCGAATGGTCGCCGGCCCATGATTCAGTTCAGTAGTGCGTGCGGCCCAGTTCCTCGCGCACTTCCAGATAGATCCGATGCCGCGACGGCGCAATGTCGCCCTTTGCCAGCGCCGCCAGCACCGCGCACCCCGGCTCGTGGTCGTGGCTGCAGTTGGCAAACCGGCACTGGCCGAGGTAGCGCGAAAGGTCCGGCATCCACGCGGCGAGATCCTCCACCGGGATGTGGCGAAGGCCGAATTCCTGGAAGCCCGGTGAATCGATCAGCGCGCCTTTGTGGGCGTCGTCTAGCCAGTACCAGCGGGTGTGCGTCGTCGTGTGGCGGCCGGAGTTCAGCGCGACCGAGATCTCGCGCACGGGTGCGGCGGCGTCCAGCCCGAGCAGGTTCACCAGCGTGCTCTTGCCGGTGCCCGAGGGGCCGAGCACCAGCGTCGAGCCGGTGGCGAGCAGGTCGGTCAGGCGGGCCCGGGTCTCGTCGGGCTGGGCCTTGATGGCGACCTCGATCACGTCGTAGCCCATCTTCACGTAGGGCGCCAGCCGCTCGCGGGCGAGTTGCGCCGATTCGACCAGGTCGATCTTGTTCAGCAGGATGCTCACCTTGATGCGCGCCTGCTCGGCGGCGATCAGCGCGCGGGCGAGCTGGCTCTCGCTGAACACCGGCTCCGCGGCGACGAGGATCAGCAGCCGGTCCAGGTTCGCCGCGAAGGACTTGGTCTTCCACTCGTCCTGGCGGTAGAGCAGGTTGGTGCGCGGCTCCATCGCCTCGATCACGCCTTCGTTGCCCAGCGTGTCGGTGGGCTGCCAGCGCACGCGGTCGCCGACGACGAGCTGGCTTTTTTTGCCCCGCGGGCTGCACTTGATCTCGCGGCCCTCCGGTGTCTCGACGATGTAGTGGCGGCCGTGGCCGGCGATGACGAGGCCGATGTCGAGTTCAGGTGTGGGCATGGAGGGCGGCGAGGCGTTCGGACGCGGGTGGGTGGGAATAGTGGAAACGCACGTACAGCGGATCGGGGGTCAGCGTGGTCGCGTTGTCCTCGAAGAGCTTGAGCAGCGCGGATTTCAGGTCGACTGCGCGGGCCTGCTGGCTGGCGTAGGCATCGGCCTCGAATTCATGGCGGCGCGACACGGCGGCGGTGATCGGCGTGATGAAGAAGCCGAACACCGGCCCGACCAGCGTCAGCAGCAGCAGCGCCAGACCGTGGTTCGGCGCCGCCATGTTCGGCTGCACGCCGAGGCCGGTGTAGAAGCTCGGCTGGTTCATCAGCCAGCCCAGCAGAGCCAGACTCGCCAGCCACACGCCCATCACCGTGACCAGCCGCTTGGGCACGTGGCGGTGGTGGAAGTGGCCGAGTTCGTGGGCGAGCACGGCTTCGATCTCCTGCGCCGATAGCCGCGACAGCAGCGTGTCGAAGAACACCACGCGCTTGCTGGCGCCGAAGCCGGTGAAGTAGGCGTTGGCGTGGGCGGAGCGCTTGGAGCCGTCCATCACGTACAGCCCTTGCGCCTGGAAGCCGCAGCGCTGCATCAGCGCCTGCACGCGGCTCTTCAGCGGGCCATGCGTCTCGTCGTCCAGCGGCTGGAACTTGTTGAACAGCGGCGCGATGACGGTCGGGTAGAGCACCTGCATCAGCAGTGTGAACCCGGCCAGCACCGCGAACGCCCACAGCCACCACAGCGCGCCCGCCGCCGACATCAGCCACAGCACCAGCGCCATCAGCGGGATGCCGATCGCAGCACCCATGACGGTGCCGACCAGCGCGTCCTTGAACCACAGCCCCCAGGTCATGCGGTTGAAGCCGAATTGCTGCTCG
Organism: uncultured Sphaerotilus sp.; assembly: GCF_963924895.1. Lineage (NCBI taxonomy): Bacteria > Pseudomonadati > Pseudomonadota > Betaproteobacteria > Burkholderiales > Sphaerotilaceae > Sphaerotilus > uncultured Sphaerotilus sp. The sequence continues at coordinate 3,092 of NZ_CAWURG010000018.1, read as the reverse complement.
ATGCGGAAGGTGCGCCAGAGGTCGAAGGGCAGGTCGATCACGCTGCCGATGGCGCTCACCGCCACGAGCAGCGCGACTTGGTAGCCCAGGGCGCCCCAGCGCGGCAGCGCCCATTCCAGCACGGCGCCATTGACGGCGTCCAGTCCGCCCAGCAGCGTCCAGCCCAGCAGCATCGCGCCGCCCCAGGCGGTGGTCAGCAGCTCGAAGCGCTGGCGGGCGATGGTGTAGTCGGCGGCCTTCTGGTGGGCTTCGAGCGAGACCACGTCGGCAAATGCGGCGGGCACGCTGCTGCGGTGCTGCGCCACATGGCGGATCTGGCGGCTGATCAGCCACAGGCGGGTGCCGAGCATGGCCACGAGGGCGACTGCAAAGGCGAACGTCACGGCAAGCGAATTCATGCGCGGATTCTCGCCGATGGCGCGTGGGAAAATCGCCGCTTCTCCTGGAGCCCCTGATGACCGAGCCGATTGCCGCTGAAGCCACCGCCCCGACCCTGACCCGCCACGATCAGAACCTCGTCTGGATCGACATGGAAATGACCGGGCTCGACCCCGCGACCGACCGCATCATCGAGATCGCCGTCGTCGTCACCGATGCGCAGCTGACCATGCGTGTCGAAGGCCCGGTGATCGCCATCCACCAGTCGGATGCCGTGCTGAACGGCATGGACGCCTGGAACAAGGGCACCCACGGCAAGAGCGGTCTGGTCGACCGCGTGAAAGCCTCGACCATCACCGAGGACGAAGCCGGCCAGCAGGTGATCGCCTTCCTGAAGCAGTACGTCAGCGCCAAGGCCTCGCCGATGTGCGGCAACAGCATCTGCCAGGACCGGCGCTTCATGGCCAACTACATGAAGAAGCTCGAAGCGTTCTTCCATTACCGCAATGTCGATGTCTCCACGCTGAAGGAGCTGGCGCGTCGCTGGCAGCCGGGCCTCGTCGAAGGCTTCAAGAAGCACCAGAAGCACACGGCGCTGGCGGACATCCACGAGTCGATCGACGAGTTGCTGTACTACCGGGCGCACATCCTGAAGGTGTGAGGGTCAGGCGCGAATCTGCTCCAGCGTTTTCTGTCCTTGCCGCCGATACGGCACACGATAAGCGGCTTTGGACGTGAGTGCCGCAACATCGAGAATGGTGGGCCACCATTGGACAAGCTGGGCGCTCATCTCCCAGAACGGTTTGCCGGACCATTGCTTGTCGAGCACGAACACCATCAAACCGTGCTTACGTACGAGTTCCCGCTCAGCGGTGGTTTTCTTGAACTGATCGATGGACACGATGGCCCAGCCGCCATCGTTCGCCAGTTCTGGCAGCCAGACCTCATCCTTGGCGTTCTGTGCGAATCGGTCACGCAACGGGACGATCTGTGTTACCCGTACATCCGTTTTCGAAAACTCGGCCAGACCTCTAGCCAGATGCGGCGACAGGTTGTTGTCAAAGAGGAACTTCAATTCAGGCTACCTGCCGTAGTTTTTCCTCAAAGCGGACGGCTGCTTCTACCTGCTTGACCGGGACATCGAACACCCGAGCGACTACGGCTTTTTGCATGTTCTCTGCCAGATAGGATGCATACAGTGAAGCAGTTGGCACACCAGATTCCTCGATCATGGGGTGTCCGAACTGGAGCGCTGGATCAATCACTACCGCTCGGCTGCGCGGCTCGGGATACCAGCGTCTGGCCTGACCGTCCTCGTACTCGATTCCCGTGTAGAGCGAGTCCTTGATGATGGTCTTGAACGTGTACTGGCGGTTGTTCAGGTTCAACAATTCACCGTCTTGCTCACCAGCACGGGTCTCGGCTTCGAGTGATTCGGCGAATACGGTTGCTCCATCGGTGACGAAGCGGCGGCGTGTGAGAGGGTGATCTGCACCAAAGACCTCGCGGGCCGTGTTCAGGCATCGTCGAACGACCGCGAGGGGCACACCGTGGTCGACGAATTGTCGAACGACACGCAACTCCAGCAAATCTTGAAATCCTATGACCGCTTCGCCTAGTTCATCACGGTTGTACTGGGGTGACCACAGCGCGGGTGAAACGCGTCGCACTCGCTGATCACCGTGGCCTGTGTGATACGCATGCCCGTAAAGCCAACGTCTGATCGCACGTGGCTCTGTGCGGACTAGCCTAGCGGCATCCGTCAGTGAGTACATGCCAAGGCCGAAGGGGGTCATCGAAGCGGGCAAGGAGAAAAAAGACAAGTCAACAGTGTGCCCAGCGAATGCCTTGTCGTAAAGCCAAAGCTTGACATCCTCCCCGCCCTAAAGGACGGGGATTCCGGCGGGCGCGACCGCTTGCGCGGCCGAGCCTTCGGCGGGTTCCTGCTTCCTCGCGGCTGCGCGTCGTCCCCTCACGGGTCTGGCGCGTCTGACCTCCGCTCCACAGGCTTCGGGCCTTGCGACCCAGACCGCGCGTCCCGCGGCCAGTACGTTCTTCGCGGCGTTCAGGTCCGCGTTCTCGCTGTGCCCGCACGCTTCGCACGCGAAGCGGGTTTGTGTCGGGCGATTCTCCTTGGCCGTGTGCCTGCAGGCGCTGCACCGCTGGCTCGTGTACGCCGGGTTCACTGGCACCACTGCCCCGCCTCGGGCCGCGGTCTTGTATTCCAGTTGTCTCCGTGCCTCGCCCCACGCCTGATCCAAGATCGAGCGGTTCAGCCCCGCTTTCTGCCGCACTCGTTGCCCCGGCTCGGTGGCCGTGCCTTTCGCGCTGGCGCTCATCGCTGCCACCTTCAGATCCTCGATGGCGATCACCGGGTGCGCATCCGCCCACCGCGTCGTCAGCTTGTGCAGCCAGTCGCTGCGCTGCGCCGCGATCCGGGCATGCACCCTGCCCAGTCGGTCGATCGCCTTGCGCCGGTTCTTCGACCCCTTCACCTTGCGCGACACCGACCGCTGGACTCGCTTCAGGTACTTCTGCTGCCGCTTCAACGCATTCAGCGGCGCCACGCACTCGCCGTCCGTCGTCGCCGCGAACAGCGTCACGCCGAAGTCGATCCCCAGCGTCGGCACCAGTCCCGCCGCCGGGATCACGTCGGGCTGCTCCACCTGGATCGACACGAACCAGCGGCCTCGCTCCTGTGTCAGCGTGTAGTT
>NZ_CAWURG010000017.1:0-60854 GCF_963924895.1 uncultured Sphaerotilus sp. | reverse complement strand
GGTGTTTGGACACAACATTCCGATAATTCACCCCCACTAGGAAGTCAGACATGCTGGTCTGGGAAGACACCCCGCGTTCCACGCCCACCCCCTCGAATTTCACTGAACCGAACGGCGCACACGCCGCATCGGAAGCAGCTTGGACGGCGGTGCGCGGCGCGAGCGAGCGCCGCGTCAACGCCGCCGACAAGCGCATCATCAACGCGAAGACCGACGTCAATCAGCTGGTTCCCTTCAAGTACAAGTGGGCCTGGGACAAGTACCTCGCCACCTGCGCCAACCACTGGATGCCGCAGGAAGTGAACATGAGCCGCGACATCGCGCTCTGGAAGGATCCGAACGGCCTGACCGAAGACGAGCGCCGCATCGTCAAGCGCAACCTCGGTTTCTTCGTCACCGCCGACTCGCTGGCCGCCAACAACATCGTGTTGGGCACCTACCGCCACATCACGGCGCCCGAGTGCAGGCAGTTCCTGTTGCGCCAGGCCTTCGAAGAGGCAATCCACACCCACGCCTACCAGTACATCGTCGAGTCGCTGGGCCTGGACGAGAGCGAGATCTTCAACGCCTACAACGAAGTCCAGTCGATCCGCGACAAGGACGAGTTCCTGATCCCCTTCATCGAGGCGATCATGGACCCGCTGTTCAAGACCGGCACGCCCGAGACCGACCAGACGCTGCTGAAGTCGCTGATCGTGTTCGCGTGCCTGATGGAAGGGCTGTTCTTCTACGTCGGCTTCACGCAGATCCTGGCGCTGGGCCGCCAGAACAAGATGACGGGCGCTGCCGAGCAGTACCAGTACATCCTGCGCGACGAGTCGATGCACTGCAACTTCGGCATCGACCTGATCAACGCGCTGAAGCTGGAGAACCCGCACCTGTGGACCGCGGAGTTCAAGGCCGAGATCAATGCGCTGTTCCGCAAGGCGGTCGATCTGGAATACGCCTACGCGGAGGACACCATGCCCCGCGGCGTGCTGGGCATGAACGCGGCGATGTTCAAGGGCTACCTGCGCTACATCGCCAACCGGCGCGCGGTGCAGATCGGTCTCGACGAGCTGTTCCCCGGAGAGGAAAACCCCTTCCCGTGGATGAGCGAGATGATCGATCTGAAGAAGGAACGCAACTTCTTCGAGACCCGCGTGATCGAGTACCAAACCGGCGGCGCGCTGTCCTGGGATTGATGAACACCACCATCCCGTGCAGCCCGACCGCTCCCTGCATTCAAGGTCGCCGAAGGTCTCCTGCAGACCGTCTGGCCGATCAAGGATCATCCGGGGCCTTGTCCGGCGCCCGGGTGTGTTGTGTCAACCTCATCTAGGAGAACTGTGATGGCATCGAAGAAGACGGCTGCGGCCCCCAAGGCTGTCGCGGCAACACCGGCCGCAACCCCTGCTGCCAAGCCCGCGAAAAAGGCTGCCAAGGCCGCTGCGCCGGTTGAAGTCGTGGTGGCGGCTGCGCCGGCTCCGGCACCTGCTGCGGCGCCTGTGAAGAAGGCCGCTGCGCCGAAGAAGGCGGCCGCTCCGGTGGCTGCTGCCCCGGCGCCGGCGCCGGCCCCGGTCGCTGCACCCGCTGCACCGGCCAAGAAGGCGGCTGCCAAGAAGGCCCCGGCCAAGAAGGCGGCTGCCGTGGCTGCACCCGTTCCGGCGCCGGTCGCCGCTGCGCCGGTGGCTGCTCCTGCTCCTGCCGCTGCGCCGAAGAAGGCTGTCGCGAAGAAGAAGGCTGCGCCGGTCGCTGCAGTGGCGGCTCCCGCCCCTGCGCCAGCACCCGCACCGGTCGAGGCCCCGGCCCCGGCCAAGAAGGCTGCCGCGAAGAAGCCTGCTGCCAAGAAGGCCGCCGTGGCTGCCCCGGTCGCCGCACCTGCGCCCGCGCCTGTGGAAGCACCTGCCCCCGCGCCGGCCGCCAAGCCGGCCAAGAAGGCTGCTGCGCCGAAGAAGGCTGCGGCTGCCGTCAAGGAAGTCGCTGCTGCCAAGCCGGCTGCGAAGAAGATCGCCAAGAAGGCCGTGCCGGCTTCGGCGTCGTCCTCGACCGCCAAGACCACGCTCAGCCCGCAGGCCGCCTGGCCCTTCCCCACGGGCGAAAAGCCCTGAGTGACCCCGTCGGCGCCTCGGCGTCGATGACCCGAAAGCCCGGTATCTGCCGGGCTTTTTTCATGGCGGGTCCGATCCGGATCGGGTCAGTTCAGAACAGCGCCCGGTACTCCCGCAGCACGCGCGCGCTGTCCACGTCCACGCACACCGCCTGGTCGCGCAGGCCGTCCCAGTGCGACGAGGGATCGGGCCGGCCCGGCAGGCGCTGGATGGTCTGGCCGGTGGCGATGCCGTCGGTGACAACACGCACCGGGCCGTGGCGCAGCGTGAAGAGGCCCGGGTCGAGTGCGCAGGCCACCGCGCTGGCGTCGTGGCTGTAGATGCCGCCGCCGGTGCGTGGCGTGTAGAAGCGCTCGTAGAAGCGCGTGATGTCGCGCAGGTAGCGGCCGTGCGCACCGCCCTCGCGGCCGATCTCGTCGAGGTAGGCCGTGTCCATGCGCACCTGGTGCGTCACGTCCAGGCCGACGAAGGTCACTGGCCAGTCGGCGGTGGCGACGAGGTCGGCGGCGTGCGGATCGCCGTGGATGTTGGCCTCCGCCACCGGGGACATGTTGCCGCCGTGGCCGAGCGTGCCGAAGGCGCCGCCCATCAGCACCACGCTGCGCACATGGCGCGGCAGGTCCGGATCGAGCTGCAGCGCGTGCGCGATGTTGGTCAGCGGCCCGACCGGCACCAGCACCAGCTCGCCCGAATACCGGCGCGCCATCTCGATGATGAACAGCGCGGCGGCGCGGCCGTCGAGCGTGTCGTTGTCGGCCGGCGCGGTGCCGACATCGCCCAGCCCGTCCTGGCCATGCACGAAGTCGGCGTACCCGCTGGACGGTTTCACGATCGCCCGCGCCGCGCCGCGCGCCACCGGCACGTGGTGGATGCCGAAGCGTTCGCGCAGCGACAGTGCGTTGCGGGTCGTGGTGTCGACCGAGGCGTTGCCGAAGACGGTGGTGATGCCGACCAGCTCGGCGCGCGGGTCGCGGGCGAGCAGGTACAGCGCCATCGCGTCGTCGATACCAGGATCGGTGTCGAAGAGGATCTTGGTGGTCATGGGAACCTCGGGGTCAGGCAGCGGGCGCGAAGGCGTCGACTTCCGCGCGGGTGGGCATGGCGGACTGCGTGCCGAGCCGGGTCACGGCCAGCGCGGCGGCAACTTGGGCGCGGATCAGCGTGGCGGGGATCGGCAAGCCCTCGGCCAATCCCGTGGCCAGTGCGCCGACGAAGGTGTCGCCCGCGCCGGTCGTGTCCACGGCGGTGACGCGCGGCGCGGGCAGGGCGAGCGCGCCGTTCGGGCCGACGTGCAGCAGGCCGGCCGAGCCGAGCGTCACCACCACCTGCGACGGGCCACGCTGGCGCAAGGCGTGCGCGGCGGCTTCGATCTGCGCGGGGGTGTCGGTGGGCAGGCCGGTGAGCATCTCTGCTTCGATCTCGTTGACGACGAGCCAGTCCACGGCGGCCAGCAGCGCGTCATTGAGCGGCTGCGCGGGCGCGGCGTTGAGCACCGTGCAGACGCCCGCGCCATGCGCCAGCGTCAGCGCGGCACGCACCGTGTCGAGCGGGCATTCGAGCTGCGCGACGGCGACCTTGGCATTTCGGAGTACGTCGGCGCTGTCCACGACGTGCGCGGAGGTGTAGCGGTGGTTGGCGCCGGGGATGACGATGATGCTGTTCTCGCCGTCGGGCATCAGCACGATGATGGCCGTGCCGGTGGGCGCCTCGGTGTCCGCACCCACCGCCGAGGTGTCGATGCCATCGGCTTGCAGCGCCTGCGTCAGTGCCGCGCCATGCGCATCCCGCCCGACGCGGCCAAGCATCGCCACCGCCGCACCCATCCGCGCCGCCGCCACCGCCTGGTTGGCGCCCTTGCCGCCGCTGTCGGTGCTGAAGCCGGTGCCGATCAGCGTCTCGCCCGGGGCGGGCAGGCGCGGGGTCTGCACCCGCAGGTCCATGTTCAGGCTGCCGATGACGGCAACCGCGGCGACTGTGGCAGCGGTGGGGGATGCGGGCATGGCGGAGCTTTCCGGGTCAGGCGAAGGGCCAGGGGCCGTAGTGCTGCTCGAACTGCGCGCGGATCTCGGCGCGGCTCGGGCGGTGGTTCTGGCAGCCCTGGACGGCGATCTTCATCGAGCCGAGCACGCTGCCGAGCTGCGCGCCCTGCAGCAGCGGCTTGCCTTCGGCCAAGGCGAGCAGCAGGCCGGCGCGGTAGGCGTCGCCGCAGCCGGTCGGGTCTTTCACCTCGGTGGCCGGCACCGGGGCGACTGCATGGACCTCGCCGCGCTGGTAGACATTGGAGCCTTCACCGCCGCGGGTGACGATGAGCGTCTCGACGCGCTCGGCCAGTGCGGCCAGCGTCAGGCCAGTCTTGTCGCAGATCAGCTCGACCTCGTAGTCGTTGCAGACCAGCACCGGCGCCTGGTCGATCATGGCCAGCAGTTGTTCACCGCTGAACAGCAGGATGTTCTGGCCCGGATCGAGCACGAAGGGAAGGCCGGCTTCGGCCATCTCGCGGGTGTGCAGCACCATCGCGTCCGGCGCGTCCGGTCCGACGATGCCGCAGGTGACCGCGCCGGCCTGTGCCAGCGGGATCTCGGCCGAGCGGCCCATCGCGCCGGGGTGGAAGCCGGCGAGCTGGTTGTTCGACAGGTCGGTGACGATGAAGCACTGCGCGGTGTAGGCGTCCGCTGCCGTCACGATGCAGCTCTGGTCCACGCCGGTGCGCAGGTTGTGGTCGCGGTAGGGGCCGAAGTCGTCGCCGACCATGCCCATCGGCACCGCCTCGCCGCCGAGCAGCGCGTAGTTGTAGGCGATGTTGCCGGCGCAGCCGCCGTACTCGCGGCGCATCTTCGGCGACAGGAAGGACAGGTTGATCTTGTGGATCTGGTCCGGGAGGATGTGGTCGGTGAACTGGCCCTCGAACACCATGATGGTGTCGTAGGCGATGGAGGCGGCGATGGCGGCGCGGGTGGTCATGGGCGTGGGGGATCAGTGACGGGCGGCGGCGAGAATACCCCAGTCACTCCGGCACCGAGCCGCGGTGCAACACCTCGAAAACCACCGGTCGTTGCGGCAGCGGTGCCTCGCCCAGCGTGATGAGGCGCTGCACCTGCGCCACCGCCTCGTCGGCCGCGGCTTCGTTGTCGGCGTGGACCATGGCCAGCGGCTCGCCCGCCTCGCGCCGGTCGCCGAGCTGGCACACCTCGCTCAGCCCGACCCGCGGGTCGATCGTGTCCCCGGCGGTGCGCCGCCCGCCGCCAAGCGTCACGACCAGCACGCCGAGTTCGCGCACCGCCATCGACTGCACCCAGCCCGCGTGCAGCGCCGGCACGACCCGCTGCACCGGCGCCCGCGGCAGCCGACCGCGTGTGCCGACATCGGCCGGGCCACCCTGGGCATGGACCATGCGCTCGAAGCGTTCCAACGCCTCGCCGCTGTGCAGCGCGCGGTCCACCCTGGCCTCGGCATCGGCCGTGTCGCCGGTCAGTCCGCCCAGCACCAGCAACTCGGCGCAGAGCGTGCGGGTCAGCGTGTGCAGCCGCACGTCGCGCCGCGTGCCGCGCAGGTAGTCGAGTGCCTCCTGCACCTCCAGCGCGTTGCCGGCGGTGTGGCCGAGCACCTGGTTCATGTCGGTGATGACCGCCCGCGTCGGCAGCCCCGCGCCCTCCGCCACGCGCACGAGGCTGAGCGCCAGTTCGCGGGCGTGTTCGGGTGTCGAGGCAAAAGCGCCGTCGCCGGTCTTCACGTCCATCACCAGCGCCTGCAGCCCGGCGGCGAGTTTCTTGGACAGGATGCTGGCGGTGATCAGCGCGGTGGATTCGACCGTCGCGGTCACGTCGCGGATCGCGTAGAGCCGCCGGTCGGCGGGCGCCACGCTGCCCGAGGCCCCGACGATGGCGCAGCCGGCCGAGCGCAGCGTGGCGATGAGTTCGTCCCGCGCGAGCTGCGTGCGGTAGCCGGGCAGGCTCTCCAGCTTGTCCAGCGTGCCGCCCGTGTGCCCGAGCCCGCGCCCCGACACCATCGGCACCCAGCCGCCGCAGGCCGCCACGATCGGCGCCAGCATCAGGCTCACCTTGTCGCCGACGCCGCCGGTCGAGTGCTTGTCCACGATCGGCGGGTGGTCGCCGAGATCGTCCCAGCGCAGCACGTCGCCGCTGCGGGTCATCGCCTGCGTCAGTGCGACGGTTTCCGCCGGGTCCATGCCGCGCAGCACGACTGCCATCGCCAGCGCGGCCGCTTGCGCGTCGCTCCAGCCGCCGGTGACGAGGCCGTCGACGAAGGCGTCGATCTGCGCGGTGGCGAGGGTGTGGCCGTCGCGTTTGAGGCGGATGATTTCTGGAGGGATTGCGTGCATCACCATTCCATGACGATCAAATAGTGGTGAGTACGAACCTTAGAGCCGCGAGGCACACAATAAAATGGATTACTGTGTGTATATATTTGTTAATTTTGTTCGGATTTTGTAATTTTAGGGTGGCAATTAATCCCTGCATGAGATTAAGTGCAAATAGGACAAATGATGCCGCTAGTAGCGATCCACCAGCCAAAAGCATCCAGGTGCAGTCAATGAATCCTGGTATGCCTATACAATTGGAGGTGGATGATAATATTTTTATTGAGATCCATAATAAAGCCCCGCATGTTGCGTAGTTCTTTACATAATCAAATAAGAATTTCAATGTTACATCTTTTGATTCAATGTGGAGAATATGCTTAAGAAACTTTTCATCGGTCAAAGCGTCTTCGGCTTGTTTAATGGGCTCTGTCTTCATAGTTGAAATTTATCGAGAGTGGAACTTTCGGTATATTCTGGTGATTTGTCAGACGCTGTCTGCTGAATCAGCGCCGAGAGCCAGCCTTGGCTGCCGGATGTGGGGAAAGCGACCATGTCAATACGCTCCGGCGGTTGGAGCGAGGCTGTCGCCTGTGAGGATCGCCTCAATGTCCGCATACAAGCTGCTCGCCCCGATCCGGAACCGCTTCGGATTCAGCGCTCCGGCGCCCAGGTGCTGCGCCACCAGCGCCAGATACGGCTGCACGTCCGCCACCGTGCGCAGCCCGCCCGACGGCTTCAGCCCGACGCGCCCGCTTGCCTGTGCATCGCTGGCGATGGCGGCCAGCATCGCCTCGGCGGCGCTCAGGCTGGCGTGGCGGGTGGTCTTGCCGGTGCTGGTCTTGAGGAAGTCGGCGCCTTCGGCCAGTGCGATCCGGCTGGCGCGGGTGATCAGGACCGTGTCGCCGGCCGCGCCGAGTTCGCCCGACTCGAGGATCACCTTCAGCGTCAGTCCCTCGCACGCCTGCCGCACGCCGCGCAGCACGGCCGCGACCGCCGCCTCGTCACCGGCCTGCAGCGCCCGCCACGGCAGCACCACGTCCACCTCCTGCGCGCCCGCCTGCACGATCTCGCTGGTGTCCCGCACGGCGCGTTCCACGTCCGTGCTGCCGTCCGGAAAGTTGGCGACCGCCGCCACGCCGATGTGCGCCGGCAACTGCGCCCGCGCGAACGCCGCCAGTCGCGGCCAGACGCACACGGCGGCGACCGGCCCGATCGGTGCCTGCGCGCGTTCGCACAGGCGAGCGATGTCAGCTTCGGTGTCGGCGTCGTTGAGGCTGGTCAGGTCGAGACAGGCCAGTGACAGGCGGGCGGCTTCGATGGGAGTCATGGTGGTCATACCAGCGGCAGTGTGGAAAGTATGGCGGCCAGCAGATCGCCCGCCGTGTCTGCGGCGGCCTGCGCTTGCGCCAGCGTGTGCGCGTGGCTGAGCTGCTCGTTGGACAAGCCGGCGGCCATGTTCGTCAGCAGCGACAGCGCCAGCACGCGCATCCCGGCGTGGCGGGCAATGATCGTTTCGGGCACGGTGCTCATGCCGACCGCGTCGGCGCCGAAGCCCTGCACCATGCGGATCTCGGCCGGCGTCTCGAACTGCGGCCCGAGGAACCAGGCGAACACCCCTTCGTGCAGCGGCGTGCCTAGCGATTGCGCGACGGTCTGGGCGTGCTGGCGCAGCGCGGGGTCGTAGGCATCGACCATGCTGACGAAGCGCTCCGAGCCCGCTTCGCCGACCAGCGGCGAGCGCTGCGACAGGTTCAGGTGGTCGCTGATCGCCATCAGGCTGCCGGGCGGCATCACAGGGCGCAGGCTGCCGGCCGCGTTGGTCTGCACCAGTACCTCGCAGCCCAGCGCCCGCAGCGTGCGCAGCGGGGTCTTCATGCCATCCGCCTCGCCCGTCTCGTAGACATGCTTGCGCCCGCTCATCACCGCGAGCCGGTGCGCCCCGAGCCGGCCGAGCCACAGCGCGCCGTCGTGGCCCGCCACCGTCGAGACGGGGAAACCGGGCAGCTCGGCATAGGGGATGCGCTCGGCGTCCTGCAGCCGCGTGGTCAGCCCGCCCCAGCCGGAGCCGAGCACGACGGCGATGCGGGGCGGCTGGTCGGCGCAGCGGGCGCGGAGTCGGTCGAGGGCGGTGTCGGTCATGTCAAGGGTCACGGATGCAGGGAAAGATGGTCCGGGCCGAAGCTGTGCGGCAGCAGCTCATCCAGCGTGAACCGGGCCAGTGCGCGTTGTGGATCGGCGATCAGGATCGGCAGGTCCGCCGCGCCGAACTCGCGCAGCTTCTGCCGACAGCCGCCGCACGGCGTCACCAGCGCGCCACCCGCGTCGCCCAGCACGACCACCGCCCGCAGCCGCCGCCCACCCGCCAGCACCATCGCCGACAGCGCACCCGCCTCGGCGCAGACGCCCTGTGGATAAGCGGCGTTCTCGACGTTGCAGCCCGCATGCAGCCGGCCGTGCTCGTCGAGTACCGCTGCGCCGACCAGGAAGCGCGAGTAGGGCGCGTGGGCCTGCAGACGCGCGGTGCGGGCGGCGTCCATCAGCGCGTTCCACGGGAAGTCGTTCAGTTCCAGCAGGTTTAACTTGTTCTGCGCCATGCTCAACGCTCCTTCAGATACGCCTGCCCCAGCGCCCGCGGCGCCACCGACTTGCCGATGAACCCCGCCAGCAGCACGACGGTCAGCAGATACGGCAGTGCCTGCACTGCCTGCACCGGCACCTCGCCGACCATCGGCAGGCTCACCCCTTGCAGGCGGATCGCGATCGCGTCCAGCGCGCCGAACAGCAGGCAGGCCCACAGCGCCTTCACCGGGTGCCACTGCCCGAAGATCATCGCGGCCAGCGCCATGAAGCCGCGTCCTGCCGTCATGTTCGGCACGAAGGAGGCGTTCTGCGCCAGCACGAGGTAGGCGCCGGCCAGCCCGCAGAGCATCCCGTTCAGCGTCAGCGCCGCATAGCGCAGTCGCGTCACCGACACGCCGGCCGCGTCCACCATCGCCGGGTTTTCGCCGACCGCGCGCAGGCGCAGACCAAACCGCGTGCGGTACACGCCCCACCACACGACCGGCACCAGCGCGAGCGACAGGTAGACCAGCGCGTTGTGGCCGAACAGCGCCGAGTCCGCCATCGACGGGAACACCGCCTGGATGCGCACCGCGTCGCTGACGGGTGGTGTCTGTCCCCCTTGCTTGAACCACGCGATGCCGAGCACGGCGGTCAGCCCGGCGGCGATGATGTTGATGGCCACCCCCGACACCACCTGGTCGCCCTGGTGGCTGACACAGGCCAGCCCGTGCAGCCACGACAGCACGACCGCGACCCCCATCGCCGCGAGCAGCGCAACGGCGGTCGAGCCGCTCCACACGCCCACCGTGCCGGCTGCAAAGGCGGCGAAGAGCATCTTGCCCTCCAGCCCGATGTCGATCACGCCCGAGCGCTCGGACAGCAGCCCGGCCAGCGCGCACAGGATCAGCGGAGTGGCCACCCGCAGCGTGGAGGCCACCAGCGCCCCGATCAGTGCCTCATCCATGGGCGGCTCCCTTGAACAGCAGCCGCGCCACCCGCGGCGCGATCACATACGCCATCGCGCCCGAGAACAGCACGATGAAGCCCTGCAGCGTCACCACCATGTCGCGGCTGAAGCCCGAGACCTCGAACGCCACCTCGGCGCCGCCCTGGAACAGCGCGCCGAACAGCAGGCTTGCCAGCAGGATGCCGACCGGGTGGTTGCGGCCCATCAGCGCCACCGCGATGCCGGTGAAGCCCGCGCCGCCGACGAAGTCGAGCTGCAGCCGCCCGGCCACGCCCGCGATCTCGTTCATGCCGACCAGCCCGGCCAGCGCGCCCGACAGGCCCATCGCGATCAGCACCTGGTGCTTCGGCTCGATTCCGGCATAGGCGGCCGCTCCTTCGCTGGAGCCGACCGCCCGCAGCCGGTACCCCGCCTGGCTGCGCCACAGGAACAGGTAGACCGCGCCCGCCGCCAGCAGCGCCAGCACCACACTCAGGTTCAGCGGCGACGACGGCCACTCGATGCCCAGCGCGCCCAGCAGATCGTGCATGGCCGGCAGCTTGGCCGACGCTGCAAACGCCTTGCTCTCCACCGACATCGACCCCGGCGGCTTGAGCGTGTTCACCAGCAGGTAGACCAGCAGGCTGCTGGCGAGGAAGTTGAACATGATGGTGGTGATGACGACGTGGCTGCCGCGGTACGCCTGCAGGTACGCCGGCACCGCCGCCCACACCATGCCGAACAGCGCCCCGCCGATCAGCATCAGCGGCAGCACCACGATCGCCGGCAAGTGCGGCCCGAGCCACAGCGCCACCAGCCCGGTGCCCAGCCCGCCGAGGATGGCCTGCCCCTCGCCGCCGATGTTGAACAGCCCGCCGTGGAAGGCGACCGCCACCGCCAGCCCGGTGAAGGTGAAGGTCGTCGCGTAGTACAGCGTGTAGCTCAGCCCGCGCGGCGTGCCGAACGCGCCGTGGATCAGCACCGACAGCACCTCCCACGGACTCTGCCCGACCAGCGCCACCACCACGCCCGCGGCGACCAGCGCCACCAGCAGGTTGATGGCCGGCATCAGCGCCACGTCCGCCCAGCGCGGCAGTGGCGCCGTCGCACCTTGAGTCGCACTCATGCGGCAGCTCCTTCGATCATCAGCATGCCCAGTCGGGCCTCCGTGCACTCGGCGATCGGCAGCTCGCCGGTGACACGCCCCTGGTTCATCACCAGCACGCGGTCGGCCAGTGCCAGGATCTCGTCCAGCTCGCTCGACACCACCAGCACCGCGCAGCCCGCGTCCCGCATCGCGCGCAGCCGGCCGTGGATGAACTCGATCGCGCCGATGTCCACACCACGGGTCGGCTGGCCGACGAGCAGGATCTTCGGCGCCTGTCCCAGTTCGCGGGCCAGCACCAGCTTCTGCTGGTTGCCGCCGGAGAACTTGCCGCTGAGCAGTTGCGGATCCCGGGGGCGCACGTCGAATTTCTCCATCATCTGTGCGGTGGCCAGCTTCATCGCGGCCCGGCGCAACCAGCCGCCCTGGCTGTAGGCGGGCAAGCCTTCATAGCCGAGCACGGCGGATTCCCAAGCCTCGAAGCCCATCACCATCGCGCGGGCGTAGCGGTCCTCGGGCACGTGGGCGATGCCGAGGGTGCGGGCAATGCGCGGGTCGAGCCACTTGGGCGGTGCAAAGGTACGTTCGCCGATCTGCAGCGTGCCGGAGTCGGCCGCGTGCAGGCCGGACAGCAGCTCCAGCACCTCGCTCTGCCCGTTGCCTGACACACCCGCCACGCCGACGATCTCGCCCGCGTGCAGGTCCAGCGAGAAGTCGCGCAGCCGCACGACGCCCTGCTTGTCGCGCAGCCCCAGCCCGCGCGCCTGCACCAGCGCCGCGCCGCGGGTCACCGCGCTGTCCGCCTGCCGGCCCATCGCCACCTTGCGCCCGACCATTGCCTCGGCCAGTGCCTCGACCGTGGTGTCGGCGATCTCGCAGTCGTGCACCACCTGCCCGGCGCGCATCACGGTGACGCGGTCGCACAGCCGCACCACCTCCTTGAGCTTGTGGGTGATGAGGATGATCGTCGTACCCGCCTCGCGCAGAC
This sequence comes from uncultured Sphaerotilus sp., assembly GCF_963924895.1. Lineage (NCBI taxonomy): Bacteria > Pseudomonadati > Pseudomonadota > Betaproteobacteria > Burkholderiales > Sphaerotilaceae > Sphaerotilus > uncultured Sphaerotilus sp. The sequence goes on along the minus strand of NZ_CAWURG010000017.1, from coordinate 48,842 downwards.
GACCAAGCACCTCGAACAGCTGCAGCGTCTCCTGCGGCGTCAGCACGGCGGTCGGCTCGTCGAGGATCAGCACCCGCGCGCCGCGGTAGAGCGCTTTCAGGATCTCCAGCCGCTGCTGGTCGCCCACCGGCAGATCGCCGACGAGGGCGTCGATGTCCACGTGCAGGCCGGTGCGCTGCATCAGGTCACGCAGCCGCTCGCGCACCTGGCCTTCCGCCTTGTGCAGCAGCGCGTGCGGCTCGGCCCCCAGCATCACGTTGTCCAGCGCGCTGAGCGTGTCGACCAGCATGAAGTGCTGGTGGACCATGCCGATGCCGCGGGCGATGGCGTCCTGCGCGTTGCGGATCGTGGCGGGCTGGCCGAAGACCTCGATCGACCCGGCGTCGGCGGTGTAGAAGCCGTAGAGGATCGACATCAGCGTGCTCTTGCCGGCGCCGTTCTCGCCGACGAGGCCGTGGACCGAGCCGGTCTGCACCACCAGGTCCACGTTCTGGTTGGCGGCGACGGCGCCGAAGCGCTTGCCGATGCCGGTCATGCGCACGGCGATGGCGGGGGAGGGCGTCATGCGGGTACGGGTCCGGTCGATTCGCGCAGGATCAGCGCGGGAGTCACCACGAGTTCGCGCGCCGGGCCGCGGGGGAGGGTGGCGGCGCGGCGGATGCGCTCGATCAGTACCGCGGCGGCGCGGGCGCCGATGCTGCGGATGTCCTGGCCGACGCTGGTCAGGCCGGGGTGGACAAAGCCGCCCAGCTCGATGCCGTCGAAGCCGATCACCGAGAGCTGCCCCGGCACAGCGACACCGCGCTCGGCCGCTGCGCGCAGCGCGCCGATGCCGAGCAGGTCGTTGCCGGCGCAGATCGCCGTGATCTCGGGGTGGTCGGCGAGCAGGCCGAGCGTGGCGGCGTGGCCCTGTGCGGGGCTGTACGGGCCTTCGACCAGCCAGCCCGGCGCCGGGGTGATTCCCGCCGCAGCCAGCGCCTCGCGCCAGCCGGCCACGCGGGCGCGGCTGACCTCGAAGGCCAGTGGTCCGGCCAGACAGGCGATGCGGCGGTGGCCGAGGCCGAGCAGGTGCGCGGTCGCCAGCCGGGCGCCGCCGGCGTTGTCCAGGCGGACGAGGTCGGCGTCCAGCCCGGCGACGGCGCGTTCCACCACCACGGTGGGCACCGGGGTCTGCTTCAGCGCGTCCGCCACCGTGGAGGCTTCGGCGGCCGAGTTCGCCAGCAGCAGCCCATCCACGCGCCGCGCCAGCAGGCTCTGCACATAGCCGAGCTGCCGCGCCGGCTCGTCGTCGCAGTTGCACAGGAACACCGAGTAGCCCTGGCCGCGCGCTGCGTCCTCCACGCCGCGCGTCAGCTCGGCGAAGAAGGGGTTGGTGATGTTGGGCACCAGCACGCCCAGCACATGGGTCTCGCTGGTCTTGAGCGCCCGCGCCAGCGCGCTGGGCACATACCCCATCTCGGACACCGCCCGCTCGACCCGCTGGCGCGAGGTCTCGCTCACCCGGCGGGTGCCGTTGAGCACATGCGAGACGGTCGTGAACGACACGCCCGCCCGGGCCGCGACATCCTTGATGGTGGGACTCGGGCTCACTGGCTCACTTGCAGGCGTTGGCGGCCATGTAGTCGATGACTTTCAGCTTGCCGTTGACGATGTCGGCCTTGGCGGCATCGATCTTGGCCTTCATGTCGGCGGTGACCAGCTTGGCGTTGTTGTCGTCCATCGCGTAGTCCACGCCGCCCTCGGCCAGACCGAGCGAGGCGATGCCCGGCGTGTGGTTCTTCGCCACGTTGTAGACGGCCACGTCCACACGCTTGAGCATCGAGGTCAGCATCGTGCCGGGCTGCAGGTGGTTCTGGTTGCTGTCGACGCCGATGGCCAGCTTGCCCGCGTCCTTGGCCGCCTGGTAGACGCCGATGCCGGTGCCGCCCGCCGCCGCGAAGACGACGTCCGCGCCCTTGGCGAACTGCGCCTTGGTCAGCTCGCCGCCACGCGCCGGGTCGTTCCAGGCCGCGCCGGTGGTGCCGGTCATGTTGGCGTAGGTCTCGACCTTGGGGTTGGCGTACTTCGCGCCCTGCTCGTAGCCGCACTGGAACTTGCGGATCAGCGGAATGTCCATGCCGCCGACGAAGCCGACCTTGCCGGTCTTGCTCGCCTGCGCCGCCATCATGCCGACGAGGAAGCTGCCTTCATGTTCCTTGAACACGACCGACTGCACGTTGGGGGCGTCCACCACCATGTCGATGATGGCGAACTTGAGCTTCGGGAACTCCTTGGCGATCTTCTCGATGCTCGATGCCTGGCCGAAGCCGATACCGATGATCGGGCTGGCACCACGCTCGGCCATGCGGCGGATGGCCTGCTCGCGCTGGGTCTCGTTGGCGATCTCGAATTCGAGGTAGGGCTTGCCGGTTTCCTTCTTCCAGCGCTCCATGCCGCGGTAGGCCGCCTCGTTGAAGGACTTGTCGAACTTGCCGCCCATGTCGAAGATGACGGCCGGATCGGCGTGCGCGGCGAAGGCGGCGGCCAGGGTGCAGGACAGCGTGGCAAGGCGGAGGAAGGTCTTCATCGGAGGTCTCGCTGAAGTGGTGCCGCAAGCGGCGTGGTGCAGGCGTGTTGCAGGAGGGCGCGTCGGGCGCGGTGTTGACGCTGATCGCCAGGATGGGGTGAAATGCTGCGTTCTGGTGGCGCGCAAACGTTTGCCTCCCGTTCGATCAGCACCATCCTAACGTTCGCCGATTCCGGTGGGCGATTCATGTTTTCCCTAGCCGGGGCGGTTCATGTCAGCCAGCAACAAGCAGAACCCATGCCCACCGGACGATGTCGCGGCCTGGGTGGCGCGGCCGAAGGTGCTGCTCCACGAGCACCTGGACGGCGGTCTGCGCCCGCAGACGCTGCTCGACCTGTGCCGCGCCCGGGGGATCACGCCGCCGGCCGAAACGGCCGACGCGCTGGGCGACTGGTTCGCCGCGAACGCGCACGCGGGCAGCCTGGAGCGCTATCTGGCCGGCTTCGCGCTGACCGTGGGCGCGATGGCCAGTGCGGCAGCCTGCGAGCGCGTGGCCTTCGAGGCGGCCGAGGACGCGCTGGCCGATGGCTGCGTGCTGGCCGAGTTCCGCATGGCGCCGAGCCTGTTCGCCTCGCTGGGCCTGCGCCCGGAAGCGGCGCTGGAGGCCCTGCTGGCGGGACTGGCCCGCAGTGCCTTGCCCTGCGGCATGATCGTCTGCGCGATGCGCATGGAGGATCCGGTGCGCACGGCAGCGGTGGCGCGCATGGCCGGACGCTACGCCGACCGCGGGGTGGTCGGCTTCGATCTGGCCGGTGCCGAACGCGGATTTCCGGCGACGCTGCACCGCGAGGCCTTGCACCTGGCGCACGACGCCGGCTTGGGCCTGACCTGCCACGCCGGCGAGGCCGACGATGGCCACCGCGTCATCGAGACCATCCGCCTCGGCGTCACCCGCATCGGCCATGGTGTGCGGGTGATGGACAACCCGGTCTGGGTCGAGCAGGCGCGTGCCGCGGGTGTGCATTTCGAGGTCTGCCCGTCCAGCAATGTGCACACCGGTGCGGCGCGCAGCCTCGCCACGCACCCGTTTGGCGCGATGACCGCGGCGGGCTTGAACCTGTCCTGCTCGACCGACAACCGGCTCATCTCGCGCGTGACGCTCAGCGGCGAGCTGGCCGCGCTGCAGGCGTACCAGGGCCTGTCGACGGCCACGCTGATGGCGCAGCAGGCCGATGCGGTGCGGGCGTCCTTCCTCGGGGACGACATCAAGGCCGCGGCACTGGCGCAGATCGCTGCGGCATGAGTCCGGCGCTACATCCCGTCGTCTGCCTCGGCGGCGCCAATGTGGACCGCAAGCTGCGCGTGGCGGCGCCGGTGCGGCCGGGCAGCTCCAACCCGGTGTCGGCGCGGGAAACCTGGGGCGGCGTCGCCCGCAATGTCGCGGAAAACCTCGCCCGCTGCGGCGTGCCGGTGCAGCTGCTGACCGCCGTGGGCCAGGACGCCGCGGGCCGCGCGCTGCTGGACGACGCGGCCCGCTGCGGCATCGACACCAGCGCGGCCGAGGTCGTCGCCGACGCGCTCACCGGCAGCTACACCGCCGTGCTGAACCCGGACGGCAGCCTGCACGTGGCGCTGGCCCACATGGACCTGTGCGAGCAGCTCACGCCGGACTGGCTGGCGCGGCACGCGGGCCGGTGTCGATCGGCTGCGCTGGTGGTGGCTGACCTGAACCTGCCGGCCGCGACGCTGGCCGCGCTGGTCGCGGCCGCGGCGCAGGCGGAGGCATCGCCGCTGGTGCTCGTCGCGGTGTCGGAAGCCAAGATGGTGCGGCTGCCCGCCGGTCTGCAGGGCGTGCGGCTGCTGGTGCTCAACCGCGGTGAACTGGCCGCGTGGGCCGGCACCGAGCGGCTCGCCGATGGCGTGGCCCGTCTGCGGGCGGCCGGTGTGCACGACGTGGTCGTCACGCTCGGCGAGGCCGGGCTGTGCCACACCACGCCGGCGGGCGAACTGATCCACCTGGCCGCGCCGGCTGTTTCGCCCGAGGCGCTGGTCGATGTGACCGGGGCCGGTGATGCGCTGGCCGCCGGGCTGTGCCGCGGGCTCTGGCGTGGCGACGTCGCCGCGCAGGGCTGGTCGCCGACCTGCGTGCAGGCGCTGGCGCGCGCGGCGCGCACCGTGCAGAGTGCGGCGACCGTCCTGCCGGATGGCGACGCCGATTCCGACCCGATTTCTCTTCCCCCGATCCCGTCCTGAAAGGAACCCGGAATGCCGATGTCCGATCCCCTGATGCGCTATTCCGACGAGGTGCAGGCCGCCCGCAGTGCCGGCCGCCCGATCGTCGCCCTCGAATCGACCATCATCGCCCACGGCATGCCCTGGCCGCAGAACGTCGAGACCGCCCGCGAGGTCGAGGACATCATCCGCGCCCGCGGCGCCACGCCCGCGACGATCGCCGTGATGGGCGGGCAGGTCTGCATCGGGTTGTCGGACGCGCAGCTCGAACAGCTTGGCCGTGACCCGGACGTGATGAAGCTCAGCCGGCGCGACCTGCCCTACGCCGTGGCGATGGGCCGGGTGGGGGCCACGACCGTGGCGGCGACGATGATCTGTGCGGCGCGGGCGGGCATCGAGGTCTTCGTCACCGGCGGCATTGGTGGCGTGCACCGTGGCGCGGCGGAGAGTTTCGACATCTCGGCCGATCTGCAGGAGCTGGCGCGCACGCCGGTGGCGGTGGTCTGCGCCGGGGCCAAGTCGGTGCTCGATCTGCCGCTGACGCTGGAGTATCTGGAGACCTACGGCGTGCCGGTGGTCGGCGTGGGACAGGACCGGTTCGCGGCCTTCTACAGCCGGGACAGCGGATTGCTCTGCGATTTCCGCATCGACGCGCCGGCCGACCAGGCGCGCTTCCTGCGGACGAAATGGGCGCTGGGGCTGGGCGGCGGCGTGGTGTTCAGCAACCCGGTGCCGGTGGCGGACGAGATCCCGCCGGCCGAGATCGAGGCCATCACGCGCCAGGCGCTGTACGAGGCTGCGGCGCGGGGTGTCAGCGGCAAGGCGGTGACGCCGTTTCTGCTGGGGCGCATCAAGGAGCTGACCGAAGGACGCAGTCTGGTCACCAACATCGCGCTGGTGAAGTACAACGCACAGGTGGGGGCGGATCTGGCCTTGGCGCTGGCGCTGGTCACGGTCTGAGCGTGGTCGGCCGGCAGCGGCCGGGCAAAAAAGAAGGGAGGCGGGACGATGCTCCGGGGGCTCGCTCTCAAAAGTCCGGATCGCCCGCCTCCCCGGGGACTTCGTTCAGTCCCGAAGGCTTCTCTGAGGAGGAGTCACACGAGAAGATTCGATGATGAACCGGTGCATCTGGAATGTCATCTCCGAAGGAGAAACCAGGTGCAGCGAACCGTGATTCATTGGGCTTCGACGCGGACCAGCGACTGCTCGGCGGCTTCTGTGGCGGCAAAGGCGCTGAACGCCAGGACCAGGGCGGTGGCGGTGAGCCATTCGGACCAGCGGAACTTCATGGCAGTCTCCAGGAGAGAGGGTGAACAGACCAGGTGTTCAGCCTAAGCGGACTTGCTACGGCTTGTGATGGTCTGTTGCAAGCGGAACGGGGGTCCTGCGCACTAGTGCACGCCAGGTACTTCATGGTTCCAGCTCGGGCCCGCTTCAGCGGCTCTGCGCGATCTGCGGAACGTCATCGGCCACGGTCGCGGCCGCCCCGGCGCTCAGGGTGAAGGCAATGGCGGCGGCGGCCAGCCAGTCGATCCAGCGAGGTTTCATGGCAGTGCTCGGCAGCGGTGATTCGTTGTCGAGATCTTCGCAAGAGCGTCTTGCTGCATATCCCCGAATCAGGGGGGGGATGGAGTCGCTATTGCGGTGCCGTGTAGCCCCGCGGAATGGCGCCCAGCAGCCGCCGCGTGTAGTCCTCCCGCGGCGCGGCGAGCAGGGCCTGCGCATCGGCGCGTTCGACCACGCAGCCGTCCTTCATCACCAGCACCTCGTCGGCCATGAAGCGCACCACCGCCAGGTCGTGGCTGATGAAGACGTAGGCCAGTCCGAGCTGGTCCTGCAGGTCTTTCAGCAGGTTCAACACCTGCGCCTGCACCGACACGTCCAGCGCCGACACCGCCTCGTCGAGCACCAGCACCTCGGGCGACAGCGTCAGCGCCCGCGCGATGGCGATGCGCTGGCGCTGGCCGCCGGAGAACTCGTGCGGGTACTTGCCAAACGCCGTGGCGTCCAGCCCGACCCGCTCCAGCAGTGCCAGCGCCCGGGCTTCGCGCTCGCGGTCGTCGGTGCCGATGGCGTGGATCTGCATCGGCTCCAGCAGCGTCTGGCCGATGGTGAAGCGCGGGTTGAGCGAGGCGTAGGGGTTCTGGAACACGATCTGGATGCGCCGGCGCAGCGCCTGCCGCTCGGCGCCTTGCAGCGCGAACAGGTCCTGGCCATCGAACAGCACCTGGCCGGCGGTGGCCTCGTGCAGGCGCAGCAGCGTCAGGCCCATCGTCGTCTTGCCCGAGCCGGACTCGCCGACCACGCCCAGCGTGTGTCCGCGCCGCAGCGTGAAACTGACGTCCTGCACCGCCTTGAACGCGCGCTGCCGGAACAGCCCCTCGCGGATCGGGAAGGACTTGCACAGCCCGCGCGCCTCGATCAGCACCGGGGCGCTGGCATCGCGTGGCACCGCCGGCGACGCGGACGCTGCGACGGTCTGCCCAGCTTCTCCGGCGATGTGCGCGTCGATCACCACCAGCCGCCGCGCCGTGTGGTCCAGTCGGGGGCGGCAGGCCAGCAGCGCGCGGGTGTAGGCATCCTGCGGCGCGGTGAAGATCGCGGCGACCGGACCGCGCTCGCGGATCTGGCCGTGGCGCATCACCACCACCTCGTCGGCGATCTCGCCCACGACGCCCAGGTCATGGCTGATGAACAGCATGCTCATGCGCCGCTCGGTCTTGATGCGGGCGAGCAGTTCGAGGATCTGGCGCTGCACGGTGACATCCAGCGCCGTGGTCGGCTCGTCGGCGATCAGCAGCCGCGGCTCGCAGGCCAGCGCCATCGCGATCATCACGCGCTGCTGCTGTCCGCCCGACAGCTCGTGCGGATAGGCCGACAGGCGCCGCTTCGGCTCCGGCAGGCCGACTTCGGCCAGCAGTTCCTCCGCGCGGGCCAGCGCGGCGCGGCGACCCAGGCCGAGGTGCAGCCGCAGCGGCTCGGCGATCTGCGCGCCGACGGTGAAGACCGGGTTGAGCGAGCCCATCGGGTCCTGGAAGACGCAGGCGATGGCGCGGCCACGCAGCGCGCGCAGCTCGGCGGTGGACGCCTGCAGCAGATCGCGGCCGTCGAAGAGGATGCGCCCCGAGCGCTCGGCGTTGTCGGGCAGCAGGTTGACGATGGACATCGCCGTGACGCTTTTGCCCGAGCCGGACTCGCCGACCAGCGCGACCGTGGTGTTCTCGGGGATGTCGAAGCCGATGCCGCCGGTGTCGTCGCCGACGGCGCGGCCCCAGCGCGTCTGTGCCCGCGCCTGGCCGTGTGCGCGGCCGAGGCGGAAGCGGACCCGCAGGTCCTCGATGCGCAGCAGGGTTGCCATGGGATCAGTCCTCCAGCCCGCGCAGCTTCGGGTCGAGCGCGTCGCGCAGTGCGTCCGTCATCAGCGAGAAGGCGGTGACGAAGACCGCCATGAACAGCGTCGCGGTCGCGAGTTGCCACCAGTAGCCCAGGATCAGCTCGCTCTGCGCCTCGGCCAGCATCGTGCCCCAGCTCACCTGGTCCACGCTCACGCCCAGCCCCAGGTAGGACAGGATCACCTCGTACTTGATGAAGCCGACGACGTGGATCGAAAGCTGCACCAGCACGATGTGGCTGACGTTGGGCAGGATGTGGCGGAACATGCGCTGCAGCGGGCTGGCGCCGATCGCCTCGGCGGCGCGCACGTAGTCGCGGCCGGCGTGTTTCATGAACTCGGCGCGCACCAGCCGGTAGATGCCGGTCCAGCCGGTCAGGCCGAGGATCAGCACCACGCTGGTGACGCCGCGCCCGAACACCGCCGCGAAGGCGAGGATGAGCAGGATACCGGGGATGGACGTGAAGACGTTGTAGACCCACTCCAGCCCGTCGCCGACGCGTCCGCCGAAGAAGCCGCCGAAGGCGCCCAGCACCGTGCCGATCACCGCGGCGACCACGGCGGCCAGCACGCCGACCAGGATCGAGATCTGCGAGCCCTTGATCGCCTTGTCGAGCACGCTGCGGCCAAGCCGGTCGCCACCGAAGGGCAGGGTGGGCGACTGGGTAACGGTCTCGATCGACTGCTTCTTGGTCGCGGCGTCCCATTCGGCGTAGCGTGGGGCGAGCGGATCGACGGACGTCAGGTCGAGCAGCGGCTGCGCCGGGCCGGCTGTGCCGGAGGCGGGCATCCCGGGCATCGCGGCGAATTCGGGCGCGGGGCCGAGCAGCGTGGGTGGCGCGTAGGAGACGCCGCGCTCGGCCTGCCAGTTCGACGCGACCAGCCCGCTGGCAGCGGCCAGCAGCAGCACGGCGAACAGCGCGACCACCGCCATCGACACCAGACCGACGCGGTCCCCCTGCAGCCGCTGCCAGGCCAGCGACCAGACGCCTTCGGAACGTGTCACGGCCGTCATTTCAGCGTCACCCGGGGATCGACCGCCTTGTAGAGCAGGTCGGTGAGCAGGTTGATGAGCATGGTGATCACCGCCAGATAGACCGTCACCGCCTGGATGACCGGGTAGTCGCTGCGGTTCACCGCCATCCACACCTCGCGGCCCAGGCCCGGGATCGAGAAGAAGACCTCGATCAGGAAGGATCCGATGAAGATGCCGGGCAGCTGCATCGACACATTGGTGAGGATCGGGATCATCGCGTTGCGCAGCACGTGTTTCAGCAGCACGGTGCGCTCGCTCAGGCCCTTGGCGCGGGCGGTGCGCACGTAGTCGTGGCCGATCTCGTCGAGGAAGAAGCTGCGGTACAGGCGCATCTGCGGCGAGATGCCCACCATCACGGCCAGCAGCACCGGCAGCGGCGCGTAGGTGGTCAGGTTGGTCCAGACGCTGCGGGTCCAGCCCTGCACCGGAAACCAGCCGAGCTGGAAGGCGAACAGCCACTGCCCGACGATGACGTAGACGAGGAAGCTGATCGACAGCGCCACCGTCGTCACCACCATGATCGTGCGGTCGGTCAGCGAGCCACGCACCGCCGCCACCGCCAGCGCGAAGGGAATCGCCAGCAGCGCGTCCAGCACCAGGATCGGCGTCATCACCGTCAGCGTGGCCGGCAGCCGCGAGGCGAACAGGCTGGACACCGACTCGTTGGTCGCCCAGCTCTTGCCCCAGTCGAAGCGCAGGATCTGCTGCACGAAGATCCAGAGCTGCTCCCAGACCGGCTTGTTCAGGCCGAGTTGCTCGCGGATCTGGTCCACCTGGGCGGCTGATGCGTTCAGGCCGGCGAGGATCTCGGCCGGATCGCCGCCGAAGGACTTGAACAGGAAGAACACCAGCAGCACGACGCCGACCAGCGTCGGCACCATCTGCCAGAGGCGGCGGAGCAGGTAGGCACCCATCAGCGGCGGTCTCCATCGACAAACACGGCCAGCTCACCCGCCTTCAGCGCGACCCAGTCCTCGTTGCTGGTCAGCGGCTCGGTGACGACGATGGCGACGCGGTCCTGCGGTGTCGTCAGGTCGGCGAAGTCCACGGTCAGGTCGGCGTCCTGCAGCTGTGCGGCGGCGAAGGGGTGGCGGCGCAGGACGTAGTGCAGCTTCGTCGTGCAGTGCGCCCAGAGCGCCTCGCCCTGGCTGAGCAGGAAGTTGAAGGTGCCGTGGCGGGCGATGGTCGGGGCCAGCTCGGCCAGGGTCTGCGTCAGGTCGGGGATGCTGGGCATCCGGGCGTGGTTCTTGGCGAGTTCCTGCAGCAGCCAGCAGAAGGCGCGCTCGCTGTCGGTGTCGCCGACGGGGTGGAAGTTCGCGTGCAGCTTGGGGTGAAAGTTGACCAGGTTGCCGTTGTGCGCGAAGACCCAGTAGCGGCCCCAGAGTTCGCGCATGAAGGGGTGCGTGTTCTCCAGCGCGACGCGGCCCTGGGTGGCCTTGCGGATGTGGGTGACGATGTGGCGGCTGCGGATCGGGTAGCGGCGGATCATCTCGGCCACGGGCGATTCGGTGGCGCTCTGGTGGTCCACGAAGAGCCGCACGCCCGGGCCCTCGAAGAAGGCGATGCCGAAGCCGTCCTTGTGCTCGGCGGCGCGGTGGGCGAAGCCGGTGAAGCTGAAGACCAGGTCGGTCGGGGTATTCGCGTTGAGGCCGAGCAGCTGACACATGGGCCGAGACACTACCATGCCGCCCAGGTCTTTCCAGCGCTTTCCAGTCTTGCAATCCCGGGAGTTCGATCAATGGATGCTTTCCTGACGCAGCTCGGCCGCCACCTGGCGGACCGCTGGCGTGCCCAGCGCCAGCCGCGCACGCTGCGCGCCTTCCGCTGCCTGTGCGGCGCGCCGGTGTTCTTCCGCAACAGCGGCTGCCTGAGTTGCGGTCGCGCGCTGGGCTATGACCCGGCGCAGCGCCTGCTGCTGGCGCTGGACGCGCGCGGCGAGGCGCTGGTCGAGGCGCGGCCGGCGTCGTCTCTGCACCTGCGGGCGGCACGGGTCCTCCACCGCTGCGCGAATGCCGTGTCGGCCGCCAGCTGCAACTGGCTGGTGCCGGACGGGGAGCGCAACGGCGCCGGCGAGCGGCCGCTGTTCTGCGTGGCCTGCCGCCTGAACCGCGTCATCCCGGACCAGACCGTGGCCCACAACCAGCGCGACTGGGCGCTGATCGAGCAGGCCAAGCGCCGGCTGGTGTCACAGTTGCTGGCGCTGGGCTTGCCGGTGCAGTCCCGGCTGGCCGGGGCGGGCGGCGAAGACATGCAGCGCGGGCTGGCCTTCGACTTCCTGCGCCCGGTCGGCGGGCAGGGCGTGCTCACCGGCCACGCCAGCGGCGTCATCACGCTCAATGTCGACGAGGCTGACGACCCCACCCGCGAGCGCATCCGCGCCAGCCTGCGCGAGCCCTACCGTACGCTGCTGGGCCATTTCCGCCACGAGGTCGGCCACTACTACTGGGACCGGCTGGTCGCGGGCACCGGCTGGCTGCCCGCCTTCCGCCAGACCTTCGGCGACGAGCGCGCCGACTACCGCGCCGCGCTGGAGCGCAACTACCGGCTCGGCCCGCCGCCGGACTGGGCCAACTGGCATGTCAGCGCCTACGCGAGCTGCCACCCCTGGGAAGACTGGGCCGAAACCTGGGCGCACTACCTGCACATGGTCGACGCGCTCGACACCGGCCTGAGCTTCGGGCTGGATGCGGACGACGTCGAGGTCGATGTGCAGCCCTTCGACGAGGCGGTGCTGACGCAGCCGGACGCCGAGTTCCTGCGGCTGGTCAACGCCTGGGTCGAGCTGACGGCGCTGCTCAACGAGCTGTCACGCAGCATGGGCGAGCCGGACTTCTACCCCTTCGTGCTGAGCCAGACGGTGGTGCGCAAGCTCCACCTGGTGCACCAGGTGGTCACACGGTCGGCGTGAGTGCCTGGGCGGCCCTGGCGCGCAGCAGGGCCGTGAAGTCCTGGCGCGGCATGGGGCGGCCGAAGAGCCAGCCCTGCGCCAGCTCGCAGCCCTGTTCCCGCAGGAAACGCGCCTGCTCCTCGGTCTCGACACCCTCGGCGACCAGCTGGAGCTGCAGGCTGTGGCCCATCGAGATGATGGCGCGCACCACGCCGGCCTGGTCGGTGCGGGTGGTGATGTCGCGCATGAAGGACTTGTCGATCTTGAGCGTGCTGATGGGGTATTTCGTCAGGTAGCTCAGTGCCGAGTGGCCGGTGCCGAAGTCGTCGATCGCCAGCGTCAGGCCCATGGCGCGCAGGCCGTCCAGCGTCTCGCCGGCCTGGCCGCGTTCGTCGAGCAGCAGCCGCTCGGTGATCTCCAGTTCGATCCACTCGGCGCGGCAGCCGGTGCGGGCCAGCGCCGTGGTGACGGTGCCGATCAGGTCGTGGTTGAGGAACTGGCGCGGCGAGAGGTTGACCGCGATGCGCAGCGGCGGCTCGCCCGGTGCCAGCGCGCGGTTCCAGTCGGCCGCGGCCGCGCAGGCATCGCGCAGCACCCAGGCGCCGATCGCCACGATCAGCCCGCTGTCTTCGGCCACCGGGATGAAGACGTCGGGCGAGACCGGGCCGCGCTCCGGGTGGTTCCAGCGCAGCAGGGCCTCGGCGCCGACGATGCGGCCGTCGTCCAGCGCCACCTTGGGCTGGAAATGGACGCTGAACTGCCGCTCGGACAGGCCGCGACGCAGGTCGGCTTCCATCGTGACGCGGTCGCGGGTGCGCTGGCTGAGGTCCTCGGAGTGGAACTGGTGGCGCGAGCGGCCGCCGGCCTTGGCGGCGAACAGGGCGGTGTCGGCCTGCTGCATCAGGGTGGCCGCGTCCGTGGTGGCGCTGTGGGCGGACTCGGGCACGGCGATGCCGACGCTGGCCGAGACGAAGATATCGTGGTCGTCGATGCGGCAGGGCGCCGAGAGCGCCTCGACGAGCCGGCGCGCGATGCGTTCCAGCTGGTCGTGGTGCACCGCGTCGTGGATCAGCACGGCGAACTCGTCGCCACCCAGCCGGGCGATCGTGTCCTGGCTGCGCAGGCAGGTGCCCAGGCGCTGCGCCATCATCACCAGCAGGCGGTCGCCGGTGGCGTGGCCCAGGGTGTCGTTGACGTACTTGAAGTGATCCAGGTCCAGCATCAGCACGGCCTGGACCGGACGTTCGTGGAGGCGCTGCGTGAAGCCGGCCCGGTTGACCAGCCCGGTCAGCACGTCCTCGAAGGCCAGCGTGCGCAGTTCGCGCTGGGTGGTCTTCAGCTCGGTGATGTCCTGGGTGGTGGTCAGCGTCTGGACATGCCGGCCCTGCGCGTCGTAGTCGAAGCGCTGCACCACCCGCAGGTCGCGCGGGCCGAAGGGTCCGGAGATCGTGGTGTCGAAGCGCAGCTCCCGGTCCTCACGCGCCACCGCCTGGCTGGACAGCTCGATGACGCGGGGACGGTCCTCGCTGATGACGCGGCTCCACACCTCCCGGGCGCTCCGGATGGTCGTGCTGTCGAAGCCGAGCTGGCGCTGGGCTTCGGCGGACAGGGTGGAGCACCGGGCGGCCTCGTTCCAGATCAGGTGGCCCATCTGCCCGACCCGCTCGGCGTCTTCGAGGCGGGCGACCAGCCGGTCGCGGTCACGGCGGTTGGCATGCTGCTCCGCCATCGCGCCGCTGATCCGGGACGGTCCCTTGACCATCACGAGGTAGACGTAATAGACCAGTGCCGCGCCCATGTAGGTCTGGGCCAGCTCGCCGCGGGTCAGCAGCATGCCGATCAGCGGGCTCATCGAGAGCACGCCATAGACCGTCAGCGTGCCCCGGATCGACCCGATCAGCGCGGCGCTGCCCGCGCACGCGCCCATGAGCGTCATCAGCAGGGCCGTGCGGGCGGCCTGGTCGTCGACCACCGCGTAGAACAGGCCGAGCGCGCCCCAGCTGAGGCCGCTCAGCGTGGTCTGGAGGTGGGTGACGGCGCACCACTGCCGCATCGACCAGCGCGCCCGACCGCCGCCGTGCAGGTAATAGCGTGCGACCAGCAGGCGCAGCAGCATCATCAGCTCGACGCTGACCAGCCACTGGATCAAGGTCGAATGCGGCGCCGTGCCCCACAGCACGCCCGCGATCATGGCCGACAGGGCCATGCCCGAAAGCACCGCCTGCGGGGTATGCCGGTAGTGGGCCAGCAGGAGCTGCGATTTCCACTCGGCAGCTTCCTCCGCTTCCGACCGGAGGGAGGGTGACTCGGGGGCAGCGTGGCTGGAAGGGGTGGGCGTGCGTGTCATCGAGGCAGGCGCCGGCAGGAACGCGGCGCCTTGGAGCGCTATCGGCATCGCCCCGCCCTACTGAAGCGGCCCCGCCTGTTCTGGCGTGTGTTCAGCGCGCCAGCAGCCGGAGCATGCCGCGCACCGACAGCAGGTGGCCCGGGTTCGAGGTCTCGTTGAGCACGCCGCTCATGCGCTGCCGCAGCGAGGCACTGCGCTGCGCCCGCCAGATCACCAGATCGGCCAGCCAGGGGTGGCGGTTGACGCTGTTGGCCTTCTCGTAGAGCGCGAATTTCGGCCGCAGCGTGGCAAGCCGCTGGTCGTAGTGCTGCCGCACGGCGGCTTCGTCCAGCCCGTCGCGCGCGCCCTGCAAGAGGGCATCGGCGACCATCAGCCCGGTTTCGAGCGCCTTGCCGATGCCTTCGCCGGTGAAGTCGTAGGTCGAGCCCAGCGTCTCGCCGGTGGCGAGCAGGCCGGGGCGGCCGCTCTGGGCGCCGTCGAGCGTGCAGCGCAGTGGCGCGCCCTTGAGATCGCCCTGCAGCGTGCCGCCGTCCATCAGCGCGCGGGCCGGGGCGTAGACGCGGGTGAAGTCGTCGAACATCTGGCGCAGGTTGGCGTCCGCCGCCTGGCCCTGGCGGAAGAAGGCGCCGACGCCGATGTTCCAGGTGTCGTCGCCACACGGGAAGATCCAGCCGTAGCCCGGCCGCAGCGCCTTGTCCCACACCACGTCCATGGTCGTGAGCTGGCCGGCCAGCGCCGGGTTGCGCACATAGCCGCGCAGCGCGATGCCGCTCGGGGTGCGCCGCGTGCACAGCCCCGTGGCGACCAGCGGTTGCACGCCAGCGCCGGTGGCCAGCACCACCCAGCGTGCGCGCACCTCGGGCCGCGCCTCGCCCTGGCGCAGCCGGGCACCAACGACGCGGCCGTCCTCCTCGATCACCGCGTCGAACTTCACCGGCGTCACCAGCCGCGCGCCCTGGCGCTGCGCGTGCTGCACCAGCAGGTAGTCCAGCACCCGGCGCGGCAGCACGGCCAGCGACCCCGGCACATCGACCTGCCCGCCGCGCGGCGCCACGCAGCGCACATGGCTGACGTGCGCGGCGTGGGCCATCACCTCGTCGAGCACGCCCAGTCGGCGCAGGGCGGCGTGGGCATCGGGAATCAGGCCGTCGCCGCAGACCTTCTCGCGCGGAAAGTCGTGCTGGTCGACCAGACAAACCGACCAGCCGGCCGCCGCCAGCGTCGCCGCGCAGGCGCTGCCGGAGGGGCCTGCGCCGATGACCAGCACATCGCAGGAGGCTGGCAGGGTGCCGACAGGAGCAGGCGGGGGGACGGTCAGTTTCATGGCGCGAATTCTAGGAGCGGGCCGCACAATCCGCGCCATGCGTGGTCCGTGTTCCTCCCTGCTCTTCATCTTCTGTGTGGTCACCGGCTTGGGCCTGGGCCTGTCCACGGCATCGGGCGCGGCCGTGGGGCCGGAGCCGGTTCCGGCCGAGGTCGGCCCCACGCTGGGCCGTCCGCGCATCGGCCTGGTGCTTTCGGGCGGTGGCGCACGCGGACTGGCGCATGTGGGCGTGCTCAAGGTGCTGGAGCGCGAGCACATCCCCATCGACGCCATCGCCGGCACGTCCATGGGCGCCATCATCGGCGGCCTCTACGCCAGCGGCCTGCGCGCCGACGACCTGGAGCGCGAGCTGCTGGCGCTGGACTGGACCACCCTGTTCGCCAACCGCCTTCCGCGCGAGACGCTGAGCGAGCGGCGCAAGGAGGAGGATTTCGAGATCTCGCCCGCGCTGGAGGTCGGCCTCAGCCGCAGCACCGGCGAGCTGATGCTGCCGATCGGCTCGGTGTCGAGCCGCGGGCTGGAGCTGCTGCTGCGCCGCTACACGCTGCCGGTGCGCCAGCTGCCGAGCTTCGACGTGCTGCCGATCCCCTTCCGCGCGGTGGCCACCGACATGGAGTCCGGCGAGGCGGTGATCTTCCGCGAGGGCGATCTGGCCCAGGCGCTGCGGGCGAGCATGTCGGTGCCGGGCGTGTTCCCGCCGACCGAGGTCGAGCACCGCATCCTCGGCGACGGCGGGCTGGTCAACAACCTGCCGGTGGACGTCGTGCGGGCGATGGGCGTGGACCTGGTGATCGCCGTCAACATCGGCACGCCGCTGGCCGGGCGCGACAGCCTGGGCACCGTGCTCGGGCTGACCTCGCAGATGGTCAACATCCTGACCGAGCAGAACGTGCAGCGCTCGATCGCCACGCTGGATCCGGCGCACGACCTGCTGATCGCCCCGCCGCTGGGCCGCCTGACCTCGGGCGACTTCGACCGGGCGGCCGATCTGATCGCCGCGGGCGAGCAGCACACCATGCGGATGCTGCCGCAGCTGGCAGCGCTGCGGCTGAACGACGTGGACTGGCAGGCGCTGCGCGTCGCCCAGACGCGGCCGGAGGATCCCCCGCAGCCGATCACCTCGGTGCGTTTCGAGGGCCAGGACATCACCACGCCCGAGCGCCTGCGCGGCGTGCTGGCTGTCCAGCCGGGCCAGCCGTTTTCCGTCGAACGCGCCGAGCGCGACAGCCGCACGCTGGCCGCCAGCGGCGATTACCTGCACGTCGACTACCGCGTCGAGGACCTGCCCGCCGGCACCGGGCTGGTCTACCGCGTGGAAGAGAAGCCCTGGGGGCCGCACTATTTCCGGCTCGGACTGGACATGCAGAGCGACTTTGCCGGCCGCGGCGACTTCAACGTCAAGCTCAGCCACAACCGCCACTGGCTCGACGACAGCGGCACCGAGTGGCGCAACCGGGTCCAGCTCGGCTCGGTGCCGCGCTGGTTCAGCGAGCTGTACGTGCCGATGGGGGCGGGCAGCGGGCCGGCCAGCGACTGGTTCCTCGCGGGCTGGGCCGAGGTCGAGCGCCGCCGCCTGACCACCTACCAGCCGCTGGAGCCGGACCAGAGCGCGCGGGCGCTGGCGGTGCTGGGCCGGCAGGTGCGCGGGCAGCTGCGGGTCGGCCTGGACCTCGGCCAGTCGCTCGGCGACCTGGGCGAGTGGCGCGTGGGGGTGGTGCGCGACATGCTGAGTCTGGATCCCGAGATCACCGCCGGTACCTCCGATCCCGCCAGCCTCACCGCCGGCCGCAGCCGCGAGTGGGCGCTGCGCAGCGGACTGGTGATCGACCAGCTGGACCACGCGAGTTTTCCGCGCCAGGGCTGGCGCATGAAGCTGGGCGTGCAGGCGGGCCGGCGCTGGCTGTCCGGTGGCGGCGCGGCCGGGGAGAGCGGTGTCTTCCACCGCATCGAGGCCGACCTGACGCAGGTCGCCAGCAGCGGCCGCCAGACGGTCGAGACCACGCTGCGACTGCGCCATGCCCACCAGCGCGAGGCGCCGGGGCAGGTCGGCCACTACACGCTGGGCGGCTTCCACAACCTCTCGGGCTACGAGACCGACCAGCTCGCCGGCAACGACACCCTGCTCGGGCGCCTGACCTGGATGGTGCGGCTCAACCGCCAGCCGGTGCTGACCCGGGGCGTGTTCGCAGGCGCCACGCTGGAGGCGGGCAATGCGTGGCTGTCTTCCCGCTCGGTCAGCCTGCAGGACCTGCGCTGGGGCAGCAGCGCCTTCCTGGGTGCGGACACCGGGCTGGGGCCGCTCTACCTCGGGCTGACCTGGGCGCCGCGCGGCCGGACCGGGGTGTACCTGATGCTCGGGCGCCCCTGAGCCACCGCCGCCCGGCTCAGCGCAGCGAGCTGCGCCGCACCACCAGTTCGACCGGGAGCGTGCGGGGCGGCACCACCTCGCCGCCGACGATGGCGAGCAGCGCCTGGACGATCTCGGCCCCGGCGCTGGCCACCGGCTGACGCACGGTGGTCAGCGGCGGGTCGGCGTGGCTGGCCCATTCGATGTCGTCGTAGCCGACCACCGCCACGTCGCGCGGGATCTCGCGGCCATGCAGGCGCAGGGTCTGCATCACCGCCATCGCCAGCACGTCCGAGCAGGCGAACACCGCGTCGAAGACCGTGCCGGACTCGATCAGGCCGGTCAGTGCCGTGCGGGCCTGGTCGGCGTCGAAGGACGAGTGGAGCTGCAGTGCCGGGTCGTGCGGGAGGCCGGCATCGAGCAGGGCCTGGCGGTGGCCGCGCAGGCGCAGTGCGGCTTCGGGCGTGGTCGGGTCGCCGATGAAGGCGATGCGCCGGCAGCCACGCTCGAGCAGGTGGCGCGTGGCCAGCAGGCCGCCGGTGACGTTGTCGCCGCCGACCGAGCAGTAGCGCTGCTGCGGGATCTGCGCGCCCCACACCACCAGCGGCACGCCCCGGTCGGACATGGTGTTGATCTGCGCGTGGCTGTGCCACTGGCCGATCAGGATCACCCCGAGCGCGGTGCCGGTGTCCCAGGCCCGGGCGGCGGTTTCCAGCTGGTCGGCATCGACGCGGGAGACCAGCATGTCGTAGCCCTGGTCGGTCAGCGCATCGGCCAGGCTGCCGAGCATCGAGAGGAAAAACGGGTCGGAGACGTGCAGCCGCGCCCGCTGGTCGAAGGGGATCACCACCGCCACCGTCTTGTTGTGGCGCAGCCGCAGGTTCTTGGCGCCGACGTTGATGGTGTAGTTCAGCGAGCGCGCCAGCTCGGAGATGCGCTGGCGCGTCGCGGCGCTGACCTCCGCGCTGCCATTGAGCGCCCGCGACACCGTGGCGACCGACACCCCGGCGATCCGGGCGATGTCGGCCATCTGCAGGCGCTGGCGGTCGGGGCGCTCGACGGGGACTGGGTCAGGCAGCTGGGTCATGCGAGGGATTCCCGTTGGCGGGCTCCAGAACCACGGGCGCGGCGGCGATGGCCGCTGCGGCGTCCAGCGCCGGCTGGGCCACCCATTCGTGCAGGATCTCCGCCACATCGCCCACGCCCTGGCGCTTGAGCGACGAGAACAGCGTGATGCGGATGTCGGACTCCTCGGTGGAGAGCCCCGCCAGCACCGCCTGCGCCTTGCGCAGCGAGTCGGCGGCTTCGTTGCGGTTGAGCTTGTCGGCCTTGGTCAGCAGCACCAGCAGCCGCACCTCGCCGTTGGCCAGCCGCGGCGCGACGAAGTTCAGCAGTTGCCGGTCCAGGTCGGTGAAGCCGTGGCGCGAATCCACCATCTGCACCACGCACGCCAGGTTGCGCCGCACGCGCAGGTAGTCGGCCATGACCTCCTGCCAGCGCGCCTTGGCCGCCTTGGCCACCGCCGCATAGCCGTAGCCGGGCAGGTCGGCCCAGTAGGCCTGCGGGGCGTCCTTGGGGCCGACCTCGAACAGGTTGATGTGCTGGGTGCGGCCGGGGGTCTTGGACGCGTAGGCCAGCTGCCGCTGCTGGGCCAGCGTGTTGATGGCGGTGGACTTGCCGGCGTTGGACCGGCCGACGAAGGCGATCTCGGGCAATTCGTGCGCCGGGAGCTGGTCCAGACGGCTCGCGGTGGTCAGAAAGCGGGCCGTGTGGGTCCAGGCGAGGGCAGTTCGCGTGGCATCGGCGCCACCGACGAGAGGGGCAAGTGGAGGGGTCATCATTCGGCATTGTAAAATCTTCAGGTTTCACGTCTGCCTTTGCGCCGCTCAACCATGAAATCGCACGTCAAGTCGCTTCTTGCCCTGCTCGCGGCGGCCGCCATGGCCACCCCGCTCGCTGCCAATGAATCCCAGCCCGCCGCGGCCAAGGTCGATCCGGCCAAGGGCCAGGCGATCTCCGCCCAGGTCTGCAGCGCCTGCCACACGGCCGATGGGTCGCGTGGCTCGCCGGCCAATCCGATCCTGCAAGGCCAGCACCCCGAGTACCTCGTCAAGCAATTGACCGAGTTCAAGACTGGCAAGCGCGACAACGCCATCATGAAGGGCTTCGCCTCCGCGCTCAGCGAAGAGGACATGAAGAACGTCGCTGCCTTCTATTCCAGCAAGCAGGCCAAGCCGGGCGCTGCGAAGAACAAGGACCTCGTCGTCCTGGGCGAGAAGATCTACCGCGGTGGCATCGCCGACCGCAAGGTGCCCGCCTGCGCTGGCTGCCACAGCCCGTCCGGCGCCGGCATCCCCGCCCAGTACCCGCGCCTGTCGGGTCAGCACACCGACTACACCACCGCGCAGCTGACCAGCTTCCGCGACGGCATCCGCAAGAACAACGCCGTCATGACCGGTGTGGCGGCCAAGATGAACGACCGCGAGATCAAGGCCGTCGCCGACTACATCGCCGGGTTGCATTGAGATCCCGCGGCGGCCGACCTCCGTGTCGCCGTCGTTGATGCAGATCAATAAGGCCGGTCGCTGACCGGCCTTTCTGCATCTTTATGCTCTATTCATCTTTCGTTTGCATAATCCCGCTCGCCATGTCCGCATCCCCTTCCGGCCTCGAGGTCCAGGGCGGTTCTCGCTGGATGCAGGAGACCGTTGAACTGCTGTCGTCGATGCGCTTTGCCATCGCGCTGTTCACGATCATCTGCATCGCCTCGGTGATAGGCACCGTGGTCCAGCAGCACCAGCCGCCTGTCAATTACGTCAACCAGTTCGGCCCCTTCTGGGCCGATGTGTTCGGCCGTCTGGGGCTCTACGCGGTCTACAGCACGGGCTGGTTCCTGCTGATCCTGGTGTTTCTGGTGACCTCCACCAGCCTGTGTGTCGCACGGCACACCCCCAAGATCCTCGGCGACCTGCGCAACTACAAGGAAAACATCCGCGCGTCGGCGCTGCTGGCCTTCCACCTCAAGGGCAAGGGCGTCGTGCCGCTGTCGCGTGCGCAGGCGCTGGCCCGCGTCAACGAGGTGCTGGCCAATGACGGCTGGAAGGGCAAGGCGCAGGTCCGCGATGGTGGCGTGATGGTCGCCGCGCGCCAGGGCGCCGCCAACAAGCTCGGCTACATCGCCGCGCACAGCGCGATCGTGCTGATCTGCATCGGCGGGCTGCTGGACGGCGACCTGATCGTCAACACGCAGATGGCGCTGCTGGGCAAGTCGACCTTCGCCGGCGGCGGGCTGATCAAGGACGTGGCGCCCGAGCATCGCCTGTCGGCCTCGAATCCCACCTTCCGTGCCAATCTGTACGTGCCCGAGAAGTCCGTCGCCGGCACCGCGGTGATCAACCTCACCAGCGGCATCGTGCTGCAGGACCTGCCCTTCCAGGTCGAGCTGAAGAAGTTCGTGGTCGAGTACTACGACACCGGGATGCCCAAGCTGTTCGCCAGCGACATCATCGTCCACGACGCGGACGGCACGAAGACCGAAGCCAAGGTCAAGGTCAACGAGCCCTACATCCACAAGGGCATCGCGATCTACCAGTCGAGTTTCGAGGACGGTGGCTCGAAGCTGACGCTGATGGCCCGCCCGATGGGCCGCCCCGGCGCACCGTTCGAAGTCAAGGGCGAGGTGGGCGGCATCACCACGCTGACCAACGCGGCGTCCCAGACCGACAAGCTGCAGCTCGAATTCACCGGCCTGCGCACCATCAACGTCGAGAATCTGGCGGCCGAGAACGCGGGTTCGGCGTCCGGTGCCGATGTGCGCAAGGTCGATCTGGTTGGCACGCTCGGTGAACACCTGGGCTCCGGTGCGCGCGTCAAGGCCGACAAGAAGCTGCACAACGTGGGGCCGTCGGTGACCTACAAGCTGCGCGATGCGTCTGGCCAGGCGCGGGAATACAGCAACTACATGATCCCGGTCGAGCTGGATGGCCAGAAGGTCTTCCTCGCCGGGGTGCGCGACTCGCCCGACCAGGCCTACCGCTACCTGCGCATTCCCGCCGACGACCGCAGCACGCTCGACGACTGGATGCAGATGAAGGCCGCGCTGGCCGATCCCGCCAGCCGCGTGGAGGCCGCGCGCCGCTACGTGCGCAAGTCCGCCCCTGCCGACAAGCCTGAACTGGCACAGCAGCTCGAAGCCTCCGTGCTGCGCGGGCTGACGCTGTTCGCCGGCGCCGAGGCGGTGCGCAAGGACGCGCCCAGCGCCGGGCTGGTGGCGCTGCAGGACTTCATCGAGACCAATGTGCCCGAAGCCGACCGCGCCCGCACCTCCGAGGTGCTGATCCGCATCCTCAACGGCGGGCTGTTCGAGCTGCTCAACCTCGTGCGCGAGCGCGCCGGGCTGGCCGCGCTGCCGCCGGGCGAAGAGGCCCAGCGCTTCATGGGCCAGGCGGTGCTGTCGCTGTCGGACTCGTTCGCCTACCCGGCGCCGCTGCTGCTGTCGCTCACCGGCTTCGACCAGGTGCAGGCCAGCGTGTTCCAGGTCACCCGCGCGCCCGGCCAGAAGCTGGTCTATCTCGGATGCGGGTTTCTGATCCTCGGCGTGTTCGCGATGCTCTACATTCGCGAACGCCGCCTGTGGATCTGGATCGAAGGCCCAGCGGACGCGCCGTCCACCACCGTGACGCTGGCCTTGTCGGCCACCCGCCAGACCATGGACACGGACAAGGACTTCGACGCCTTGAAAACCAGGATGCTGCAGACACCATGAACCAGACCACCACCCTGACCCTCGGCCGGGCCTCGCCGCTGAGCCGGCGCAGCCCGTTTGACTGGCTGTTCGCATTGCTCGTGATCGGCGGCGCGGGCTTCGTGTGGCAGCGCTACGGGCTGTCGATGGACGGCTACGAGCGCGGCATCCTGCTGTGTGCCGTGCCTGCACTGATCGCGCTGGGCTGGTTCTGGGCGCCGCTGCGGGCGCTGAGCCTGGGCGTCGGCGTGGTCAGTCTGCTGGCCATCTCCCTCTACATGCGCCAGACCGACGCCTTCGGCGCCGATCTTGCGGCGGCAGACAAGGTCTTCTGGCTCAAGTACCTGCTCTCCAGCCAGAGCGCGATCATGTGGATGTGCGTGCTGGTGTTCATGAGCACGCTGGCCTACTGGATCGGTCTGCTGATCGGCCGCGGCAGCGACACGGCGCAGCGCATCGGCTCCTGGTTGGCCTGGGCCGCCGTCTTCATGGCGCTGACCGGCACCTTCGTGCGCTGGTTCGAGAGCCACCAGATCGGCCCGGACATCGGCCACATCCCGGTCAGCAACCTCTATGAAGTGTTCGTGCTCTTCGTCTGGCTGACCACGCTGATCTACCTGCACATCGAAGGCCACTACAAGACCCGCTCGCTGGGCGGCTTCGTCATGCTGATCGTCAGCGCCGCGGTGGGCTTCCTGCTGTGGTATTCGCTGGTGCGTGGTGCGGACCAGATCCAGCCGCTCGTGCCGGCGCTGCAGAGCTGGTGGATGAAGATCCACGTGCCCGCCAACTTCGTCGGCTACGGCACCTTCGCGCTGTCGGCGATGGTCGCGCTGGCCTACCTGGTCAAGACGGCGCCGGTGCGTTCGTTGTGGACCGGGCTGGTGGGCGTGCCCGGCGCCTTGCTGCTGCTGCTGGCCGGTTTCTGGCTGCTGGGCGACCTGTCGCCGCAGACCTCGGCCGCGGTGATGAAGTCGATGCGGATGCTGGGTGGCTGCGTGGCGCTGTTCGCCTTCACGATCTCGGTGCGCGGCGTCCTGAACGCCCGCACACCAGCGCCGGAAGTGCTGGATGACGTGATGTACCGCGCCATCGCCCTCGGCTTCGCCTTCTTCACCATCGCCACCATCCTCGGCGCCTTCTGGGCCGCGGAAGCCTGGGGCGGCTACTGGAGCTGGGACCCGAAGGAAACCTGGGCGCTGATCGTCTGGCTGAACTACGCCGCCTGGCTGCACATGCGCCTGATGAAGGGCCTGCGCGGCTCGATGGCCGCGTGGTGGGCGCTGGTCGGGCTGGTGGTGACGACCTTCGCCTTCCTGGGCGTCAACATGTTCCTGTCGGGGCTGCACTCCTACGGCGAACTCTGATCCGGGGCCGGCGCACGCGGTGGCGACTCAAGCCGCTGCGTTCGCCGTCGATAGGCAGAACAGAGAGGTTCTGCCATGCCCTACGTACACAGAGATGCCCGCGGCCAGATCGACCGCATCCACCGCGACGAAGTACCGGGGGCGGAGTTCCTGCCGCCGGAGCATCCGGAATTGCTCCAGGTCGTGGGCGGATCGCCCCGCAGCGCGAATTTCGCGCACCTGGACACCGGCCTGATCCGTGTCCTGGAGGACCTGGTGGACGTGCTGGTGTCGCACAACGTCATCTGCATCACCGACCTGCCGATCGAGGCGCAGCAGAAGCTGTTCGCGCGCAAGAATTTCAGGGACCGGTTTCAAAGGAATGCCCTGCAGCTCGGTGCACCGGAAGTGCCCTTGGGCCATGATTCGCTGATTCCCACGGTCGCCATGCCGGTCGCGCCCACCCGGGTGAAGCGGCGCGGTTGATCCGGTGTAAGAAACCGGGTGGCTGCGGCGACTGAGGGAGGACGCACCCCAAGGAGCCCTTCATGTCCGCACGATCGCACGGCCACCCCGACCACG
Source organism: uncultured Sphaerotilus sp. (assembly GCF_963924895.1). NCBI lineage: Bacteria > Pseudomonadati > Pseudomonadota > Betaproteobacteria > Burkholderiales > Sphaerotilaceae > Sphaerotilus > uncultured Sphaerotilus sp. The sequence goes on along the minus strand of NZ_CAWURG010000017.1, from coordinate 24,100 downwards.
GTTTCCTCCACCCCGTTCCCAGCGAGATCACGCCGGCCGAGGTTTATGCCGGTCGCCGGCAGTGGCTGCGGCAGCTCGCCGCGGGCACCGGTGGCGCGGTCCTGGCCAGCTGGGCTGCCCGCGACGCGCAGGCCCAGGCCGCCAGCAGCCCGGCCCGGCCCGGCAAGCTCGCCGCGCTGCCCGGCGTCCGCAGCGCCGTGCCTGGCGCCATGGTGATGGACAAGCCCACCGCCTACGCCGACGCCTCCACCTACAACAACTTCTACGAGTTCGGCACCGACAAAGGCGACCCTGCCCGCAACGCTGGCAAGCTGCAGACCCGCCCGTGGACCGTGGCGATCGAGGGCGAGGTGAAGAAGCCGGGCGTGCTCGATCTGGAGTCGCTGCTGAAACTCGCGCCGATGGAGGAGCGCATCTACCGCCTGCGCTGCGTCGAGGGCTGGTCGATGGTGATTCCCTGGGTCGGCTTCTCGCTGGCAGACCTCATCCGGAAGGTCGAGCCGACGGGCAATGCCAAGTACGTCGAGTTCGTGACGCTGGCCGATCCGAAGCAGATGCCGATGGTCGGCTCGCGCGTGCTCGACTGGCCCTACGTCGAAGGCCTGCGCATGGACGAGGCCATGCACCCGCTGGCGATGCTGGCCTTCGGCATGTACGGCGAGGTGCTGCCGAACCAGAACGGCGCGCCGGTGCGGCTGGTGCTGCCGTGGAAGTACGGCTTCAAGAGTGCCAAGTCGATCGTGAAGATCCGCTTCACCGACAAGCAGCCCGGCACCGCCTGGAACAAGGCGGCGCAGCAGGAATACGGCTTCTTCTCCAACGTCAACCCCGAGGTCGACCACCCGCGCTGGAGCCAGGCCACCGAGCGCCGCATCGGCGAGGACGGCCTGTTCGCCAAGAAGCGCCCGACGCTGATGTTCAACGGCTACGGGCCGCAGGTCGCGTCGCTCTACGCCGGCATGGACCTGCGCAAGTTCTTCTGATCATGAACCGAGCCGCTCTGAACCGGGCCTTGCTGCACCCGGCGGCCAAACCCTTGCTGTGGCTGCTGTGTCTGGTGCCGCTCGCCGGCTGGGTGTGGGGCGGGTTCCACGGCAGCCTGGGGGCCAACCCGGCGGAAACCATCCTGCGCGGCACCGGATCGTGGACGCTGCGCTTCCTGTGCATCGTGCTCGCCGTGACGCCGCTGCGCCAGTGGACCGGCCTGAACGCGCTGGCCCGCTGGCGGCGCCTGCTGGGGCTGTACGTCTTCTTCTACAGCGTGCTGCACTTCCTGGCCTATGCCTGGCTGGACATGGGCTTCGACCCGGCTGCGGTCGTGAAGGACCTGGCCAAGCGGCCGTTTGCGCTGGTGGGCTTCCTTGCCTTCGTGCTGCTGATCCCGCTGGCGGCGACCTCGTTCAACCGCGCCATCAAGGCGATGGGGGCGGCGCGCTGGCAGCGCCTGCACCGGCTGGTCTACGCCATCGCCTTGCTGGGGCTGCTGCACTTCTTCTGGATGCGGGCCTCCAAGCACCGCTACGACGAGGTGCTGGTGTACGCCGTGGTGATCGGCGGGCTGCTGGGTGTGCGTCTGTGGCGCCGCCTGCGGACCGCACCTTCGACCGGCGCGGCGCCAATGTCGCGGAATGCGCAGGCTTCCCGCGTTACAGGGTCGTGACATAACCGAATCCCCCCTGAACAGGGGATTGAGTTCGCACATTTTCATTCGTTACCGTGACAAAGTTGGCAAAATCATTGACATGTGATTTTTGCCCACTTACGATCAGCCAAAACGTAACGGTGTGTTAAGGAGGTGAGCGTGGCTATCGCGAACAGCATGGCAGGTCCGGGTGACGAACTCTCCGCAGGGGAAGCGTCTTCGCTGGAAGGGCAGCCGCCCTGGGACTTGATCGCGCTGTTGACGCTCGCGTTCATTGTCTTCGGCTGGATGGCGCTGGCGGTGTCCTACAACCCCAGCCATGGCGCGCAGTTCGCGTTCGAGAGCTTCCACACGGTCGCGCTGCACCAGTTCCAGACCCTGCCCTGGGACCGCTTCCTGCACGAGATGCACACCACCTACGGGCCGGCGTTCTATGCGCTGGTCGGCAGTCTGCACCTGCCGACCGAAGGCGTGCGGGCGGTCGGGCTGGTCATGCACCTGGTTTCGACGATGGTGCTGCTGCAGGTGGGCCTGCGGATCGGCGCGCCCTGGCAGCGGGCGGCACTGCTGTCGGCGGCATTTTTTGTGTCGCCGTTCCAGTTTGGCCCGGCGCTCTGGGGGCATCCCGACGCACTCGCGACGCTGCTGATGATGCTCGGCCTCGGTGCCACGATGCTGCCCGGTCGCGGCACGCACCGCTCGGTCTCGATCGCGCTGCTGCCCGTGACGGTGCTGGTCCACCAGGCCGGTGCGGCGGTGGTGGCGGCGTCCTGCCTCGACGACCTGCGCCTGAAGCGGTACGCCGACATGGCGATCAAGCTGGTGGTCACCTCCGTGATGCTCTACCTGCTGTACCGGGTCTGGGACGGGTTCACGCCGCCCTCGCTCCAGACGGCCGCGCGCATCAACACACGGGCCTTCCTGATGGCCTTCACGCTGCTGGCCCTCGGCCTGCACGCCTGGGACCGCCTCAACACCCGCACGCGCGGCCTCGTGCTGCTGGCGCGCTTTGCGCTGCTGTGGCCGCTGTTCACGCTGGTCTATGCGCTGTCCGGTCCGTTCGCGGGCGGCGGCTTCGTGTTCTCGCGGCTGGATGTGCTGGAGGGCGGCATGTTCCCGGTCAACCTCGCCAGCCCGGCGCTGATGGCCATGGTCGTGGCGTGGTGCTGGCGGTCGCTGCTGGGCTACCGGCTGTCGACCGCGCAGATCACGCTCTGCGCCGCCGTGCTCGCCACGGGGCAGGGGCTCTATCTGAAGGATGTCGACTTCTTCTTCTGGCCGCTGCTGCTGATCCGGCTGGTGCGCTGGGGTGCACAGCGGCCGAGCGTGCGCGACGCGCTGATGCGCAGCGCGGTGGTCTGGACGCTGGTCAGCCTGTCGCTGGCAACGCTGTCCTACAGCCAGCTCTGACGCGCAGATGCACCGCGCCCGACCGGTCTGGCGCGTGTGGATTGCACGGCCAGCGGCACGGCGTCCCTGGATCTCCCTGAGCTGCGGGATCCCCCGCTTCCCCTGCCGTTCGTACCATGGTTTGCACGACGGTCGGCCATCAGCCGACTGCGCAACCACGGTGCGGGGGCATCCATGAATTTCAGGGAACACAACGATACGGATCGATCAGAGGCGGGTGTCGAACCCCGCCGCGAGGGCTGGCCGCAGCGCATGGAGCGGGCCCGGCAGGAGCGCAACCACCGCGAGATGGCCCGGCTGCTGCTGGATGGCGCGGATACCGCGATGGCGGACGCCGGCGACGACGAGTCGCTGGAACGGGCGCAGTGGCTGCTGACGCGCACGCAGCGCTCGCTCGACGCCTGCGGCGCGCACCCGGAATGCCTGCCGCTGCTGTGCGAGCTGATGGAGCGCCAGTGGCAGCTCGCACAGCACTGGCAGCAACTCGGCCATCCTGGGCAGCGCCACGCCGCCCGCGAGCAGGTCCGCGATCTGGCCTTCGAGGTGGCACGCCGCGGCGAGCGCACCGACGACCTCGGCCTGCGGGTGTCGGTGATCCTGCGGGCCGCCGAAGCCCTGGAGGCGCTGGGCGACCAGAGCGATGCCCACGCACTGCGGGCACGGGCCTTTCACAGGCTGGGGGCCGCCAGTCTGCGCGAGACCTCGTCGCGCTTGCCCGAGGCGGCCTCGTCGCCCTGCCGCGCGGCGGCGTCGTACCAGTAGCGCGCGGCTCAAGACCCCAGCAGCTTCAAGTCGAACACGCGCTCGACCACCCAGGCCGCCGCGATCAGTGCCACCACGGACGAGCCGCCGATCAGCACGCCGCGCTGGTAGAAGCGCGTGCCGCGCGCCCACCAGGCCAGCGGCAGGAACAGCGCCACCAGCGACAGCTGCCCCAGTTCGACCCCGAGGTTGAAGCCCAGCAGCGCGGAGGCCAGCGAGCCGCCACCCAGTCCGAGGTCCTTGAGCGCGCCCGCGAAGCCGAAACCGTGCACCAGCCCGAATACCAGCGTCAGCCGCCAGCGGTGCTGCGGCGCGAGCATCGGCCGCAGGTTGTCGATCGCGGTGAAGAGCACCGACACGGCGATCAGCGACTCGACCCAGCGCGAGGGCGGATCGACGATGTCCAGCACCGCCAGCGCCAGTGTCACGGAGTGCGCCACCGTGAAGGCGGTGACGATCTTCAGCACCTCGGTCAGCATCGGGCGCCACCGCGGTGCGGCCTCCCGCCGGCCGGCCGCGCCCACGATGAGCACCGCCGGCAGCAGCAGTGCCAGCAGGAAGAGCACGTGGTCGGTGCCGATCAGGATGTGGTGGATGCCCTCGGCGACAAAACCGCCGAAGCCGCTCGGCGCCTCGCCGGCGGCGGAGGCGCCGAGCGAGACGGTGGTGGGCGGCGTGCTGCCGGGCACCAGCACGGCGGTCTGTGGTGCGCCGGCGCCGTGGCTCAGGCGCAGCAGGCCGCGGTGGCTGGCGTCGGTGTCGGCGAAGAGCCGGTAGTCGATGGTCAGCGCCTGCGCACCGGCCGGGCAGGTCCAGCGACTGCGCAGCACGGCGTAGGCGCCGTCGGTGTGCTCGTCCAGCTGCGGCTCGCCGGTGGCGACCGAGTTGCAGGGCTGGCCGGCCACGCTCAGGCGCACGCGCTCGGCGGTGTAGCGCTGCAACTTCTCCCAGCGCGTGCGCACCTCGGCCCACTGCAGGCGGCCGTCGTCGTCGTGGTCCAGCACCAGTTCGCGGTCCAGGTCGCGCAGGTGGACGTCCAGGCGCTGCTCGATCTGCGTGCCCGCCACCTGCAGGGTCAGGTAGGCGTCGCTCGGCTTGTGGGCCAGTGCGGCCGGGCCGATCAACAGGGCGGCCAGCGCGAGCAGCCAGGAAGCGAGGCGGTGGGTCATGGCGGGGGCGGCCGATCAGCGGACCAGCGGATCAGCGTTTGGGGGCGGGAGGGAGCAGCGCGGCGGTCAGCCGCACGTCGCGCTGATGGTAGACGCGCAGGTGGCGCAGCACGTCCTGCGCCGCCTGGGGCTGGCCGGCGGCATTGGCGCAGTCGAGCAGCAGGCGGGCGTCCGCCGGCTCTTTCTGCACGGCCCAGTTGGCGAGTGCCAGCGGCAGCGCGGCCTGGGGCTGGCCGCGCAGCTCCAGCAGGTAACGCGCCTGCTCGCGCTGGTGGGTCGTGTCGCCGCGTTCGCGGGTGGCGTCCAGGCGCTGGCCGAGCAGGTCGGCAGCGGCAGCCGCCCGCGGATCCCCCAGCCGCTTCAGCGCGATCGCGCGGCGCAGCAGCAGGCTGTCGGGCAGGTCTTCCAGCGCGGTGTCGGACAGGCGCAGCACCTCGGCGTGGCGCTGGTGGTCCAGCAGCCAGTCGGCCAGTGCAGCGCGGGTGTAGGCCTCGGGGGCCAGCGTCAGGGCCCGTTCGAACAGGACAGGCGCGGCCGGATCGCCGCGCCGCTCGGCGAGTTCACCCTGCACCAGCGCCAGCCAGGCGGCGGTGCCGGGGTCGGATTGCGGCGTGACCTTGGCGGCCAGCGCGGCGAGTTCGCGGGCGCCGCGGCCCTCGTCGCCCATCAGACTGGCGAGTTCGGCGGCGCAGACGGCGGCCGGCAGCTGCACGCTGTCGCCGAGCGTGGCGTAGCGGGCGCTGCCCAGCCGTTCGCAGCCGAGGCGGGCGTCTTCGAGCCGGCCCTGCGCCTGCAGCAGCGCCAGGCGGATCAACTCGGCCTGGGCCTGCAGCGGCAGCGGTGCCTGCGGGGTGGCGATCAGCGCGTCCAGGTCGGTCAGTGCGGGGCCGAAGTCGTGCTGGGTCTGGAGGATCGAGGCGCGCAGCAGCCGCACGGCGGGCGGCGGAGCGGCCTGTGTCCACCACGGGGTCAGCGCGGCACGGGCCACGCCGATCTCGCGGGGATCGCCATCGCGGCGGAAGCGGTCGATGGCGGCGCGGGCCAGTTGCAGCGACGCCGGCAGCGCGGCCGGCGACGTGCCCAGAGCGTGGACCTGGCGCGCCAGCTGCCGCGCCTGTCGGCGGGCGGCTGTCGTGCCGGGCAGGGTGGCGACCACGGTCTGGTCGTCGGTGGGGGTGTGCGGGGTGGCGCCGCTCGGCCCGCCCAGGCCGATGGCGATCAGCGCCACCACGAGGGTGCGGGCGAGCGGCGTGTTCACAGCGTCACCGGCTCGTCGGTGTCGCTGGTCGGCGGCGTCATGCTGGACACATCCAGCGGCTCCGACGTGTCGACCGCATCCAGCATGCCGGCGTAGCTGGCGAAGGCGGCGACGTTGACCGTGGCGGAGGCGGGCACCTCGTTGGTCGTGGCCGTCACCGGCGTGTCGTCGCTGCCGCCGCCGCAGGCCACCAGCGTGGCGCTGGCGAACAGCAGGGGGAGAAGGGCAAGGGTTCTCATGGCAGTACTCCTGTGGGGTCCTGTTTCGGGCCTGTGGGCGGGCCGGATCACTTCGTGCCGCCGATGGGCGTGTTCAGGTAGGGGAAACCGGCCAGCAGCGGGACCACGGCCTGATCGACCGCGTCATGCAGCTTGAAGGTCGTGGCGCCCAGGGGCACGGCCGACGGCTTGCAGGCTGCGCCGAAGCCGAAGGCGTTGGTGTCGCCGTTGGCCATGCACAGACCGCCCATCACCGCGACCAGCGAGATGTCCACCACGTCGTCCTTCGGGCGACGACCGTTCGGGTAGCCCGCGTTGTCGCTGCCACCGGCCAGCACGTTGCCGACGATGCCCAGGCGGTTCTGCTGCGCAAACGCCACCGGCGGGATGGCCGTGTTCAGGCGCAGCATTTCCGAGGCGACCACATTGGCCGGCTGGTTCACGCCCTTGATGCCGGTCAGGAAGGTGGTGACCAGGTCCGTGCGCGGGTAGTTGGTCGGGGCGGTGCCGGGGATGTTCAGCGCGATTTCCAGCAGCTTGGGCAGCGTCGGGTTGGTCACATAGTTGGCGAACTGGCCGTCATCCTTGGGCTTGGAGCTGTTGAACTTGTCCTTGTCCTTCAGGCCGATCACGACCTCGTTGACCAGCGGCATGCCCAGACGCGACACCTGCGTCCACGCACCGCCCGCCTTCTCGCTCATGTGGTGGCCGGAGCCCGGGTTGCCGTCAAGCAGGCGCGCCTGGCGCAGGCTGGCCGTGGTCCAGCCGCCGATGACGGTTTCGCTGCGGGCGGTCAGGCAGCTCTTGTGGATTTCGAGCGCCAGCGTGGTGACGTTCTTGTCGGCCAGCTGGTTCGGGACGGCGCCAATCAGGGCCGGATTGGTGATGACGCTGACCGGCGCATTGACCAGGTCGAAGATGGTGCCGAGGTTGACTGCAAACGGGTCCTGGCGCTGGCCGACGAAGAGGCGGCCGGGCTGGCTGCAGCCGGGGATGTTGATGGTGCTGATGTGCTTGGCGGCGTAGCCAGCGTAGTCGGGGATCGTCTTGACGCCGATGTTGTCCACCGGCTTGTCGAAGGTGGCGCTGCCGCTGGAGGCATTGGTCAGCGCACCGCTCGAACCCTTGCGGCGGTCACCGCGCTTGATGTCGACCGTGAAGGTCTCGGCGAGCTGCAGGCTGGCGTCCTTGACGTTGGCCACCTGGCCGGCCTGGATCAGCGGGATGTTGACCATCTTGTCGCCGACCGGCAGGTTCACGCCAGCGCCGTTACCGGCCAGCGTGTTCTTGAAACGGAACTGGAAGCTGATGTCCTCGACCGCGTCGCCGTTGTTGTCCACGTGGATCTCGTACATCGCGTTCGGATCCATCGAGAAGTAGTTCGGGCCGCCGTAGGCGTCCTGCAGCGGCTGGTAGTTGGCGATCAGCGTCACGTAGTCGCTGCGGCCAGCCTCGTAGCTGAGGAACATGTAGAAGTCGGACGCATCCACCTTGGGCGAGGTGGTGATGAACGGGGCTTCCCGGTGGCTGGACGCCAGGCTCAGGCCGGTGGCCAGCGTCATCGCGGCAGCGATGGCCAGGGTGGTGAGGTGGGGGCGGGCGGTGCGGGGGGCGAAGGTCATGGTGAAGCTCCTGGGTGTGCGGTTGGGCTGGCCGGTCGCGAGGGATATTCAGCCGGTCAGATCTCCTTACGCAGGCCTTTGCCGATCGGATGCAGCAATCGAAACCATCGGACGCACAAGAGTGTGAAAATTCGTACATGACTTCCGACGCCCCCGAATCGCCGCTGCTGCGTGTCCTCGGCCGTGTGCCCTACGAGCCGACCTACGCCGCGATGCGCGCCTTCACCGACGCCCGCACGCCCGACACGCCCGACGAACTCTGGCTGTGCGAGCACGACCCGGTCTACACCCAGGGCATCGCCGGCAAGCCCGAGCACGTCTTCGCGCCCGAGGGCGTGCCCATCGTGCAGACCAACCGCGGCGGGCAGGTCACCTACCACGGCCCTGGTCAGGTGGTGGCCTATCCGCTGATCGACCTCAAGCGCCTGGGTCCGCAAGGCGTCTATGTCAAGGAATACGTCTACCGCATCGAGGAAGCCGTGATCCGCACGCTGGCCGAGTTCGGGGTCACCGGCCACCGGGTGCTGAGCGCGCCGGGCATCTATGTGCGGCTGGACGATCCCTTCGCGCACGGCGCGCTGCGCGGGCCGGCCGATCCGCGCGACCCCTTCCGCGGGCTGGGCAAGATTTCGGCGCTGGGCATCAAGGTGGCGAACCACCGCACTTACCACGGCGTGGCGCTCAACGTGGCGATGGACCTCTCGCCCTACGGCCGCATCAACCCTTGCGGCTACGCAGGGTTGCAGACAGTCGACTTGGCTACACTCGGCGTCCACGCCGACCCCGGCGAGGTGGCCGTGCACCTGGGCGGACAGCTCGGCCGGCTGTTGAGCCCCTGACCGCCGAGGCCCCCCGCATGTCCCACGATCCGCAGTCCCCAGCCCCCTACGACGCCACCGCCAAGCAGAAATCGCAGGCCAAGACCTCGCGCATCCCGATCAAGATCGTGCCTGCGGAGACGCTGAAGAAGCCGGACTGGATCCGCGTCAAGGCCGGCTCGCCGACCACGCGCTTCTACGAGATCAAGGAGATCCTGCGCGAGCACAAGCTGCACACGGTCTGCGAGGAAGCCAGCTGCCCCAACATCGGCGAGTGCTTCGGCAAGGGCACGGCCACCTTCATGATCATGGGCGACAAGTGCACCCGGCGCTGCCCCTTCTGCGACGTGGGCCACGGCCGCCCCGACCCGCTGGACGTGAACGAGCCCGCCAACCTCGCCAAGACGATCGCGGCGCTGAAGCTGAAGTACGTGGTCATCACCAGCGTGGACCGCGACGACCTGCGCGACGGCGGTGCTGGCCACTTCGTCGAGTGCATCCGCCAGATCCGCGAACAGTCGCCGCAGACGCAGATCGAGATCCTCGTGCCGGACTTCCGCGGCCGGGACGACCGGGCGCTGGAGATCCTGAAGGCCGCGCCGCCGGACGTGATGAACCACAACCTGGAAACCACGCAGCGCCTGTACAAGGAAGCGCGCCCGGGCTCCGACTACCAGTTCAGCCTGAACCTGCTGAAGAAGTTCAAGGCGCTGCACCCGGACGTGCCGACCAAGAGCGGCGTGATGGTCGGCCTGGGCGAGACGGACGAAGAGATCCTGGAGATCATGCGCGACATGCGCGCGCACGACATCGACATGCTGACCATCGGCCAGTACCTCGCGCCCTCAGGCCACCACCTGCCGGTGCGGCGCTACGTGCACCCGGACACCTTCAAGATGTTCGAGGCCGAGGCCTACAAGATGGGCTTCTCGCACGCCGCCGTGGGCGCGATGGTGCGCAGTTCGTACCACGCGGACCAGCAGGCGGCACACGCCGGCGTGGGCGCCGAACTCTGACGCAGCGAACGCGGGCCGTACTGCGGCCCGCGGCCCGCGGTCAGTCGAACTGGTAGCCCTCGGCCGACACCACCCGCCAGCTGCCGTCGCCCGGCAGCTCCAGCACCCAGCGGTGGAACGGCAGGATCGCCGGCCGGTGGCTGATGCTGACCGGCGTGCTGCCGATGATGGCGAGCTGGGCGTACAGCAGCGCCTCGTTGGCCGCGTCCAGCGCGCTGGAGGCTTCGTCCAGCATCACGTAACGCGGCCGCGCCAGCAGCACCCGCGTGAACGACAGCCGCTGCTGCTCACCCACCGAGAGCACCTTGGCCCAGTCGCGCTCCGCATCCAGCCCGCCCACGCGGTCGGCCAGATCGGGGAGGTTGACCTGGTGCAGCAGCACGCGCAGCTCCTCGTCGGTGACCTCGCGCTCGGGGTGCGGGTAGAGCATCTGGCTGCGCAGCGTGCCCGGGGACAGGTAGGGCTGCTGCGGCAGAAAGAGCATTTCCTCGTGGCCCGGTCGCACGACCCGCCCGGCGCCGGTCTGCCACAGGCCGGCCATCACCCGCAGCAGCGAACTCTTGCCGCAGCCGCTCGGCCCGGTGATCAGCAGCCCCTCGCCGGGCGCGATGGCGAGCGTGACCTCGCGGATCAGCGTGTGCTCGTGTCCCGGCGTCTGCACGGTGACCAGCTCCAGCGCGAGCTGGGGGCCGTCGGCGGTCTCGATGCCGGGTTCGGCGTCGGCGGCGGTTTGGTCGTCGAGCGCCTGCGAGAAGCTGTCGAGCCGGTTCACGCCGGCACCGAAGCGGCTCAGGCTCTCGAAGTGCTGCACGATCAGCGTCAGCGCGCTCAGGATGGCGGTGAAGGCCCCCGCCGCCTGCACCGCCCGGCCGACTTCCATGCGCCCCGACAGCACCTCGTCGGCAATGATGACGCTGGGCAGCGCCAGCGTGATGAAGCTGTGCGCGTACTGGAACAGGTTGAGGTTGAACTGCCAGCGCAGCACGAAGCGGAAGTTGCGCAGCAGGTCGTCGAACAGGCGGCGCAGGCCGCCCAGCTCCTGCCCCTCGCCGCTGTGGAAGGCGATCGACTCGGCGTGTTCGCGCACCCGCACCAGCCCGAAGCGGAAATCGGCCTCGCGCCGCAGTTGCCGGAAGTTCAGCCCGATCAGCCGCTTGCCGAACACCGCCCCGGTGAACCAGGTGCCCAGCAGCGCGTAGCCGATCAGGAAGGCCACCAGCGGCCGCGAGATGGTCCAGAGCACGCCGGTGAAGGCCACCAGATCGATCACCGCGCCGAGCACCACCATCAGGAAGTACAGCGACTGCGAGGTGAAGCTGTTGACGTCCTCGGCGATGCGCTGGTCGGGGTTGTCGATGCCGGCGTGCGCGTTGAGGTGGTAGTAGGCGCGGCGGTGGAAGTAGCGCTGCAGCAGGTGGTCGGTGAGCCAGCGCCGCCACTGCATGCCCAGCGTGTCGCGCACGAAGTAGTAGCAGGCGTAGAGCGGCACGGCGGCCACCAGGATGATGGTGAAGCGCCGGATCGCGGCCCAGAAGCGGTCGGCGTCCCCGGCGGCCAGCGCCGAGGTGAACTCGCCGGTCTCCTGGTTGAACAACACGTTGAAGCCCGTCTGTCCGAGCAGCAGCACGATCAGCAGCGCCACCATCCCGCGGGCGCGCACCCGCTCGTCCGACTGCCAGTACGGCGTGGCGATGTGGACGAAACGTTGCCAGAGGTGGCGGTCGGCGCCGGGTTCGTCTAGGGGCGGCATGGATGGCGGGTCAGGGGTGGATCAGGGGCACCCGGGTGGGGGTGTGTCGACCACGGCGCGCCACAGGACGCCGTTCTTCCCCTTGTACACCTCCGCGGGCCCGGACAGGGCCGGCATCGGCTTCCACGCCCGATCGGCGATGAACCAGATGGTGCCCGGCGCGCACAGCAACTCTGCGGCGCGGTCGGTGCGCCAGAGCTGGCGCGCGGCGGCCGGCGGATCGAAACGCCCGGCGTCGAACAGCTCCTTGCGCCAGTTGTCGGTCTTGGGCAAGTCCGGATCGTTCCAGTTCGACAGCACGATCGGCGGCTGCGTCAGTCCGGCGTAGAAGGGCACGTCGAAGAAGGCGCCGTCGACGAACACCACGCGGTCCTGCGGCTGGTGCTGCCGGGCCAGCGCTTCGCCGAGGTCACGGTGGGAGTGGGGCGCCTTCCAGGCCAGCGCGGCGACGATGCCGACGCACAGCACGGCCGCTGCCGGCAGCACCTTGCGCCACGCCGACCCGCGTGCCACCGCCAGCCCCAGCAGCATGCACAGCGGCGGGACCGCGGGCAGGACATAGCCGACCAGCTTGGACGTCGGCATCGAGAAGAAGCCGGTGATCGCCACCAGCCACCACAGGACCAGACCGCGCTGCAGGCCCTGCGGTGGCGTGCGCCAGGCCGCCGGCAGCCACAGACTCCACGGCAGCGTCAGCAGCGGCAGGACAGCGACGTAGAACCACGCCGGCTGCGCGTTGTTGAAGCCGACCTGCGCGAAACGGCGGAAGTGCTGCTCCATGAAGAAGTAGTCGAAGAAGCCGGGGTAGCGGAGCTGCATCGCCACGAACCACGGCGCCGCGATCAGCAGGAAGAGCCCGACCGCCAGCGGGTGCATCAGCCCCAGGCATTGCCGCCAGCGCCGCTGCGCCAGCAACCACGGCCCGACCACCAGCACCGGCAGCACCACGCCGATCAGCCCCTTGGCCAGCACGCCCAGCGCCATCGCGCCCCAGGCGGCGAGCAGCCAGCGCAGATCGGTGCGTGCGGGATCGTCCACCGCGCGCTGGCCGCAGACGATGGCCACCGTGATCAGCCCTGCCACCAGCATGTCGTGGTTGGCGTACTGGCCGCCGATGAAGAAGAACGGCGTCGTCGCCATCACGCCCAGCGCAATCAGCGCCTCGCGCGGGCCGACGCGGCGGCGCAGGTCGAGGAACAGCGCCGCGCCCATCAGCCACGCCCCCAGCGCCGGCGCCACGCGGGCAGCGAAGGCGTGGACACCCAGCAGGTGCATGCCGGCGATGTCCAGCCAGTACATCAGTGGCGGCTTGTGGAAAAACGGGAGTCCGAGCAGCGTCGGCACCAGCCCGTCGCCGCGCAGCATCTCGCGGGCGACCTCGGAATAGCGGCCCTCGTCGGGCAGCAGCAGCGGGCGCAGGCCGATGGTCAGCAGCAGCCAGAGCGCCAGCAGGCCCAGCGTCCAGCCTGGGTGATGGGTCAGCGCAGTGGAGGCCGGTGAGGCGTCGGCAGGGCCGGAGGCGGATGCGGTGGGAGGCAGCGTGTCGGTGGTCATCATCAGGGCAAGTCCGGATTCCATTATCCGCGGCTTGCCTGTCACGAATCCTCAGTCCTGATTCAGGTGGAGGGACGCGGTGCCGTGCCGGTACGGGTCTGGTCGCGCGGGTGTGTGCTGGCGCCGCGGCCGTAGCGCGCCATCGTCAGCCCTTCCATGCTGATCTCGGGCGTGCGGCCGCTGATCAGATCGGCCAGCACGCGGCCGGTGCCGGCGGCCATGGTCCAGCCCAGCGTGCCGTGGCCGGTGGAGAGCGACAGGTTGCGCAGCCGGGTGGCGCCTAGGATGGGCGTGCCGTCCGGCGTCATCGGGCGCAGGCCGCACCAGAACTCGGCCTTCGACACATCGCCGCCCTTCGGGAACAGGTCGATGACGACGAACTCCAGCGTGCGGCGGCGGGCGGCGTCCAGATCGAGGTTGAAGCCCGAGAGCTGCGCCGTGCCGCCGACGCGGATGCGGTCGCCCAGGCGTGTCACGGCGACCTTGTGCGTCTCGTCCATGATGGTGGACTCGGGTGCCTGTGCCGCGTCGGTGATCGGCACGGTGATCGAGTAGCCCTTGACCGGGTAGACGGGGATGTGCAGCCCGAGCGGCTTGAGCATCTGCGTCGAGTAGCTGCCCAGTGCCAGCACGGTGTGGTCGGCGGTGAGCGTGCCGCGGCTGGTGCGCACGCCGGTGATCTGGTCGCCCGCGTGGTCGATGCCCTGGATGTCCACGCCGAAGTGGAACTGCACGCCCAGCGCCCGCGCCGCGTCCGCCAGCCGGTTGGTGAACTGGAAGCAGTCGCCGGTCTCGTCACCTGGCAGGCGCAGGCCGCCGACGAACTTCTGCTGCACCCCGGCCAGCGCCGGCTCGTGCTGCAGGTAGCCGGCGCGGTCGAGCACCTCGAAGGGCACGCCGTGCTGGCGCAGGATCTCGGTGTCCTTGCCGATGCCGTCGAGCTGCTTCTGGGTGCGGAAGAGTTGCAGCGTGCCCTGGCTGCGCGCGTCGTACGCGATGCCGATGTCGGCGCGCAGCTCCTTCAGGCAGTCGCGGCTGTACTCGGCCAGCCGGACCATGCGCGCCTTGTTGACGCGGTAGGCGCGCTCGTTGCAGTTGGCCAGCATCTGCAGGCACCAGGTCCACATGCCCGGGTCGAGCAGCGGCTTGATGACCAGCGGGCTGTGGTGCATCAGCAGCCACTGGATCGCCTTCAGCGGCACGCCCGGCCCGGCCCACGGCGCGGAGTAGCCAGGGGAAATCTCGCCCGCGTTGGCGTAGCTCGTTTCCAGACCGGGACCGGGTTGCCGGTCGACCACCGACACTTCGTGGCCGGAACGGGCCAGGTAGTACGCCACCGAGGTGCCGATCACCCCACTGCCAAGGACCAGGACGCGCATGTTGCTGTTCTCCAGAGTTGGGGAATACATCGCAACGACCATGCCATTCGGCCGCCCTGGGGAATGGGTGGCATTTGTATGGATTTCAGTACGAAACTGAACGCCATCTGTATGGATTTCAGTTCACTGTATCGAAATCAATGCGACCCCTCCCGTCATCCTCGCGAACGCGAGGATCCACCCCCGCCACCCACCCCGTACTTGCGCAGCCGCACCGCGATCGCCGAGTGCGAGGTCTGCAGCCGCTCGGCGAGCTTGCGCGTCGACGGGTAGTCGCGGTGCAGCCGCTGCAGCAGGGCCTTCTCGAAGCCGGCGACGGCGTCGTCCAGCGAACCGACCTCTTCGACCGCGGGCGCGGTGCGGGTGTCGGCGGCGGGCGCCGGCGCGCTGCCGACGAACTCCAGATCCGCCGGCTCGATCACCGGCGCCTCGCTCAGCGTCACGGCGCGGAAGACGACGTTCTGCAGCTGCCGCACATTGCCGGCCCACGGATGTGCCAGCAGCGCCGCCGCGGCCGCTGCCCCGATGCGCGGCCGCGGCCGGCCGATCTGCGCACAGGCGCGCTCCAGAAACACCTGCGCCAGCGGCAGGATGTCCTCGGTGCGTGCGCGCAGCGGCGGCACCTGCAGCTGCAGCACGTCGAGCCGGAACAGCAGATCCTGCCGGAACGTACCCGCGGCCACCATGTCCTCCAGCGAGCGGTGGGTGGCGCTGATGATGCGCAGGTCCGCCTTCAGCTCGCGCTCGCCGCCGACGCGCCGGAAGCTGCCGTCGTTGAGGAAACGCAGCAGCTTGGCCTGCAGGTAGGCCGACATCTCGCCCACCTCGTCGAGGAAGAGCGTGCCGCCGTCCGCCAGCTCCAGCAGCCCCGGCTTGCCACCGCGCAGCGCACCCGTGAAGGCGCCGCCGGCATAGCCGAACAGCTCGCTCTCGGCCAGGCTCTCGGGCAGCGCGGCGCAGTTCAGCGCGAAGAAGGGCTGGTCGCGGCGGCGGCTGCCAGCGTGGCAGGCGTGGGCGATCAGCTCCTTGCCGGTGCCGGTCTCGCCGCGGATCAGCAGCGGCGCGTCCACCGGCGCCATGCGCGCGGCGCGCTGCTTGAGCTGGCGGATCGCGGGCGAGTCGCCCAGGATCGTCTCGAAGCCGCCCGCGCCGTGGTTGCGCAGCGCGCTCAGCCGCTCGCCGAGGCGGTGCGGTGCGTGCAGCGTCAGCACCGCGCCGGCCACCGCGCCGCCCGCCTCGTGCAGCGCCACCGATTCGAGCAGGTAGGACTGGCCGCCGAACTGCACCTCGCTGCCCGCGCGGGGCGTGTCCGTCCGGTCGGTCAGGCCCGGCAGGGCACGCCCGATCAGCGCCGACTCGGCCCGTCCGCTGGCGCTGACCGCCGCCGCATTGGCCACGACCACCACGCCCGCGGCGTCGACCGCGAGCACCGGGTCTTCCTGCGCCGCCAGCAGCGCATCCAGGTACAGCCGCCGCCGCGCGCCCGGCAGCATCGCCACCGCGCCGACCGACTGCACGCCCGCCACGCCCAGCAGCTCGCCGCGCAGCTGCTCCAGCCCCTGCGCGTCCAGCGCGGGCGCTTCGAGGTAGACGTGGGGCGGCTCGACCTCGACCGCCGACACATCCAGCGCCCGCTGCGCCAGCGTGGCGAGGATTTCCTGGGCGATGCCGACCCGGTCGGTGAAGAAGACGTCAATGCGCATGTGACGGATTCTGCGTGAATGCCAAGTTCGGTTGACCGGGGTAACGCTGTTCACCGAGTCCACCGGCAGCTCGCCGAACAGCGCGACAAGCGCTGACCCGCGAGGGGCGCAGCCTTCAGTCGCTGCGCACCAGGATCACCACGCGGCGGTTCTGCGTGCGGCCGGCCTCGGTCGCGTTGTCGGCCACGGGCATGGCCGAGCCGACACCACGCACCTCGATGCGGGTGGCGGGCAAGCCGTGGGCCGTGAATTCGCGCGCCACCGCCTCGGCGCGGCGGGCGGACAGGCGGCGGTTGTACTCGTCGCCGCCGATGTTGTCGGCATGGCCCTCGATGCGCAGGCGGGTCAGGTCTTCCTTGAGCAGCGTGTCGGCGATGCCGGTGATGGTCTGCAGGCCTTCGGCGCCCAGGCGCTCGTCGTTGAACGAGAACAGCACCTTGCCGGCGAGGTTCAGCTCCCAGCCTTCGGTGACTTCGGCGAAGCCCATCTGGCGCAGCGCTGTGACCTGCGAGGGCGAAAAACGCGCCGGTGGTGCGGGCGGCGGCGGGGTGGCGCAGCCGGTCAGCGTCAGCGTGAAGACGAGGCCCAGGGCGAGGGCACCTGCGGCCCTCAGGCTGCGGCGCCGGGCCGGAGGGTGGTCATGTCGTGTCATTGCGCGATCTTTTCGTGGAGGGTGGGGTACGGGGTGCCGTGTCCCGTCAGGGGCTTGTGCCGTGCACGCTTGCTGGCGTGCTTGGCGCGGTACATGGCCCGGTCGGCGGTGTCGAGCAGGGCGGGGATGGTGTCGCCGTCGAGCGGGTAGGTGGCCATGCCGGCGCTCAGGCCGCAGTTGAAATGGCCGTGTTCGTCGAGGTCGAAGGGCTGCGTCATCAGGCTGTGGATCTTCTGGACGACGCGGCGCGCGTCGTCCACGCTGCGCAGCGGGTGCAGCAGCACCGCGAACTCGTCGCCCCCCAGCCGCGCCACCACGTCGGTCTCGCGCACGGCGGTGCGCAGCCGGTCGGCCATCATCGCCAGCAGGCGGTCCCCAGCGGCGTGGCCGGCCGTGTCATTGACCGCCTTGAAGCCATCGGCATCCAGGAAGAGCACGGCCAGGTGCCCGCCGCGCGCGCCGGTGCTGTTGAGCGCTTCCTGCAGGAGGCGCTCGAACTGCGAGCGGTTGGCCAGCCCGGTCAGCTCGTCGTGCCAGGCCTTGTGCGCCAGCAGGTCGTTGTCGGACTGCAGGCGCCGGTGGCTGGCCATCAGCTCGGCCTGCCCGAGCTGCACCTCGTCGAGCATGGCGTTGAAGTCCTCGCTGAGCGCCTGCAGCTCGGCAATGCGGGCGGGGGGCGCGCGCCGGTCGTAGGTGCGTCCGCTGCGGATCGAGCGGGTCAGCGCGGCGAGCTGGTTGATCGGCTCGATGAGCGAGTGCTCCATGCGCCGCGTCATCAGCGTGCCCGCGGCCAGCGAGGCCCCGATGCACAGCACGGCACCGATCGCGCCATAGAACAGCAGCCAGGCGTACAGCGTGCCGTCGCCCCGCACGCGGACCAGGCCGATGGTGCGGCCGTCCAGCAGCACGGGCGAGCGGGCCTCGCTGCGCATCAGCACCTCGCCGGCCCGCCGCATCAGGTGGTCGACCGGGCCGCTGTCGGGCGTGGTGTGGCTGGCCAGGACGGCGCCGTCGGGCAGCAGCACCCGCGCGTCCACCAGCCCTTCGCGCCCGGCGATGTCGCGCAGCAGCTCCGACGCCGTCTGCTCGTCCCGGAAGGTGATGGCCGCCTCGACCGAGTAGCTCAGCGTGCGCGCCACCAGCTCCAGGTGGCGCTCCTGCACCCCGCTCATCAGCACATGCGCGATCACCGCCAGCGCGAGCCCGAAGGTCATCACCGCGGCGGTCGCCACCCGCAGATGGCCACGCCGCAGCAGCTTCTGGAAGGTTGCGGGGCGGGTCATGGCATTGCTCCCGGGCGTGGCTGGCCGATCTTGAGCACCTGCGGATGCACATGCAGCCCGCTGCGCGCGACGGTGTCGAGGTTGATCTCCACCCGCAGGTCGTTCTGGCGCTGCACGAGGCAGAACATGCCGCCACGGCTGCAGAAGTCGGCACCTTCGCCCATGCTCAGCACCGGGCGGCCGACCAGCTGGGCCAGCGGCTCGATCGCCGGTGCACCGACGCCCAGCCAGACCGCGTCGCAGTCGGGCGGCAATTCGTCGGCGAGATCGACCAGCCGCACCGGCGCCAGCTTGCCCGGCGGCACGCTGGCGTGCAGCGTGCGCATGTCGGTGGCGGCGCTGCTGCGTTCATTCACGCACAGCGACAGGGGCCGCACTGCCCGCTGCGGCCAGCGGGTGTGGGCCAGGATGCCCAGCACGGCATCGACCACGGTGAGCCGCAGCGCATTCGGGTAAGGGGTGGCTGCGGCCAGATTGCCCGCCGCCACGGTGCCCGGCCGGGGTTCCGCCGCGGAGGGCGCCGACCAGACGGCCGATGACAGGGTCATCCAGCCCAGTCCGACGACAAGGCCGAGCCCGGCGCGCCAGCGCAATAACATGTCCTGCAATCCGATCCTGATATGAGAGGCGGTCTCTGTCGGACCGGTGTTGGTGCATTGTGTGAGCCAGTCACCGGACGAGCAAGTACCAGGGGTCATTCGACCGGGCGAGCTGCCGTATCCATCACATTCGGATTGGTGCGGATTCCGCGATCTGTGCATGCCCGTGAGGCGCAGCGGGGAGCGTCACCGACGGGCGGAGATGGACAGTGACTTCATGGTCGGGGGACTTTTGGGCGGGTGCAGTCCGCGATACTGCCCAGCTTTTCCGAAGTCCACCCCCAACACCGGCCAGTTCTTTCTGAAAACTGACCGGTCGGCCGCCATCAGGGTGCCTCCCCGGTCGCGGCCGTGACCACACAAGGAATTCCCATGCCCGCCTGGCTGACCGCATTGGACCGCTACTTTCCCATCCGTTACCTGGTCATGCTCTGCTGTGGCGCCATGGCGCTGGGTGGCGTGATCGGCTGGTGGGCCCTGCGCCTCGATCCCTGGATCGCGCTCGTCGGCATCGCTGGCCTGGGCATCGGCCTGCGCGACCTGCGGCAGCCGCAGCGCTCGGTGCTGCGCAACTACCCGGTGATCGGGCACCTGCGCTACCTGCTCGAATTCATCCGCCCCGAGATCCGCCAGTACTTCATCGAGAGCGACAACGAGGCCGCGCCCTTCTCGCGCCAGCAGCGCTCGCTGGTCTACCAGCGCGCCAAGGGCGACCCGGACAAGCGCCCCTTCGGCACCCAGCTCGACGTGCACCAGCAAGGCTTCGAGTGGCTCAACCACTCGCTCGCGCCCACCACGCTCGCCACGCACGACTTCCGCGTCACCATCGGCGCGGGCCGCGCGCAGCCCTACAGCGCCAGCGTGTTCAACATCTCCGCCATGAGCTTCGGCGCGCTCAGTGCCAACGCCATCCTCGCGCTCAACGGCGGCGCGAAGCAGGGCGGCTTCATGCACGACACCGGCGAAGGCTCGATCAGCGCCCACCACCGCACCCACGGCGGCGACCTCGTCTGGGAGATCGGCTCCGGCTACTTCGGCTGCCGCGACGACGCCGGCCGCTTCAGCGAGGAGAAGTTCGTCGCCAACGCCACCGACCCGCAGGTGCGCCTGATCGAGGTGAAGCTGTCGCAAGGCGCCAAGCCCGGCCACGGCGGCGTGCTGCCCGGCCCGAAGGTGACGATCGAGATTGCGCAGACGCGCGGCGTGCCGGTGGGGGTGGACTGCGTCTCGCCGGCGGCGCACAGCGCGTTCTCGACGCCGGTCGAGCTGCTGCAGTTCCTCGACCGGCTGCGCACGCTCTCGGGCGGCAAGCCGGTCGGCTTCAAGCTCTGCATCGGGCATCCGTGGGAGTGGTTCGCGATCTGCAAGGCGATGCTCGCCACCGGGCTGCGGCCGGACTTCATCGTCGTCGATGGCGGCGAGGGCGGCACCGGGGCGGCGCCGCTGGAGTTCACCGACCACGTCGGCGCGCCGCTGCAGGAAGGGCTGCTGCTGGTCCACAACACGCTGGTCGGGCTGAACCTGCGCCAGCACATCCGGCTGGGCGCCTCCGGCAAGATCGTCAGCGCCTTCGACATCGCCCGCGCGATGGCCTTGGGGGCGGACTACTGCAACTCGGCGCGCGGCTTCATGTTCGCGCTCGGCTGCATCCAGGCCCAGCACTGCCACACCGGCCAGTGCCCCACCGGCGTGGCGACGCAGGACCCCGGCCGCCAGCGCGCCCTCGTCGTGCCCGACAAGATCGAGCGCGTGCGCCGCTTCCACGAGAACACGCTGCACGCGCTGAAGGAACTGGTCCAGGCCGCCGGGCTGCGCCATCCGGGCGAAATCACCGCCGGCCACATCGTGCGCCGCGTCAGCAACGACCAGGTGCGCCTGCTGCGCAACCAGCTCTGCTTTGTGCGACCGGGCGAGCTGCTCGCGGCCGAGCGTGGCGAGTGCGACTGGCCGCACCAGGTCTACGAGATCTACTGGCCGCTCGCGCAGGCCGGGTGTTTTGCGCCCACCGATCCGAGCGATACCGCGCTGACGGTGCGCGAACTGGCGACCTGAGCGAGCCGCCGCTCAGCGCCGCGCTGGATCGGCGCTGCCGAGCCAGCGGTCCCACCAGGTGAAGTACAGGCCGTAGTTGTCCCGCCCTGTGGCGTGGTGGTGGGCGTGCAGGGTCGAGGTGTTGATCCAGCGGCCGATCGGGTGGCGGTGCCAGTCGGGCGGGTAGAACTCGCGGCCGCAATGGCCGTAGACATTGATCAGCGTCGACACCGTCTGGAAGACCAGCAGCGCCAGCGGGTGCATCGGCAGCACGAACAGGACCGCCACCACCAGCAGCGCCTCGCCGAGCGCTTCCCACGGGTGGAAGCTGTAGGCGGCGAAGGCGGTGGGGCGCACCGAGCGGTGGTGCGTCAGGTGCATCCGGCGGTAGAGCGGGCGGGTGTGCATCAGCCGGTGCAGCGCGTAGAACAGCGCGTCGTGCAGCACCAGCGCCAGCACCACGCTCAGCGCGAACCAGCCGGCCGGCGCCGCGTCGAGGCGGAAGTAGAGCTGGGTGTGCTGGATCAGCCCGGTGCCGAACAAGACCGCGTTCACCAGCCCGAACACCAGCACCGTGCCCGCCGCGTGGCCGATCTCGCGCCGCAGGTGGGCTGCCCGGTCGTCGCCGGCTGGATAGGCCGCATCCACCGGGCGACCCCGGCCGCGCCGCGCCAGGCTGTAGAGCGCCAGCGCCATCACCAGATAGCGCGTGCCGTAGAGCAGCACGCCATAGAAAAACGGTGCCAGGACCGGGCCCGGCAAGAGCTGGGAGAGCAGGGTGGGCAGTGTCATGGCGGTGCGGGCGGCGGCGTGGATAATGCCACGCCCTTGCCCCACCACCGAAGCCCTTTTCCATGAACCGATCCCTGATCAAGTCCCGCAGCGTGCGCCCTGCGAATGCGCGCAGCCGGGCGCAGACGCGTTTTGACCGGCTGTTCCGGGAGGTCGAGCAGTGGCGCGAGCGCCTGGCGCAGTGGCAGGCGTTCGAGGGGCCTTGCATGGCGCGCATCGGCCAGGAGCTGGAGCCGCTGGAGGTGCGCTACCGGGTGCGGTGTCGGGACATGGCGTTTCTGATCGACGAGTTGCTGGTGGCGCCGCCGGTGGGTCGGCCGCTGGGGCGACAGCAGCGTGCCAAGCTGGTGGGCCTGCTCACGTCGCTGGCAGCGTCCGTGCTGAGAGACGCCGCGTCGAGTGCCGAAACCGACGAGGACGAGGCCCTCAAGGCGCTGCACGACCGCTACCACGAAGAATCGTTCGACGCGCAGAACGAGGCCGCGATCGCCGACACGCAGCAGATGCTCGCCAGCTTCGGGGTCGAGATCAGCGCGGATGAACTGCGCGGGCTGTCGCTGCCGGAGATGCTGGCCAAGGTGGCCGGACACCTGTTCGAGGAGGGCGAGACCGAAGCGTTGCAGCAGGCCGCCGCCGAGGCCGAACGCCGATCGACGCAGTCCCCCAACCCCGCCCGCGACCGCCGCGCCGCTGCTGCCGAGGCCAAGCGCGAGCAGGCCGAGCGCGAGGTCAGCCAGTCGGTGCGCGAGGTCTACCGCAAGCTCGTCAGCGCGCTGCACCCGGACCGCGAGACCGATCCGCAGGAGCGCGAGCGCAAGACGGCGTTGATGCAGCGCGTCAACCAGGCCTACGACGCGCGCGATCTGCTGACGCTGCTGACCCTGCAGATCGAGACCGAACAGATCAGCGCCGCCGACCTCACCTCGGCGCCCGATCGCCGCATCGAGCACTACAACCAGGTGCTGGCCGAGCAGTGCGAGGAACTGAGCGAGGAGGTGATGGGGTATGTCTACCGGTTCGGCATGGTCTTGCCCGAACACCTGCCGCCCGACCCGAAGATCGTCACGCCCCAGCTGGTCGAGCAACTCCTCGGACAGGACATCCAGCACCTGCGCGGCAAGATCGCGTCGCTGGAGGCGGATCTGGTGGGGTTCCGGGATCGGAAGTATCTGGGGGCGTGGCTGAAGGGCTTGCGCTGACGCCCACCCGCTCAAGCCTTGTGCTGCTGCTGGCTTTCACGCGCTGTCGGTGGCGTACCTGCCGGCGTACCAGTCCCTGCTGATCGGCTTTGCTGACCAGGTGCTGCTGCCGGTGCACCGAGGCCACGGTGCAGGCGTCGCGAGAGAACGGGCGCAAGGCCGAAAAGGGCCTGACTCAGTGCGCCCAGACTTCCACGATCGCATCACCCCGATCAAGCGCTGACGTGATCCGGCCGATCAGGCGGTCGAACACGGGAAACAGCGCCTGCTTGCGGCAGTTGCCGATGCGGACCCAGATGACCTGCGGTGGCGGGCCGAAGCGCAGCGCCAGACTCTGGAAATCCTCGTCCTTGGAGACGATCACCCAGCGTTGCGCGTGGGCATGTGCCCAGATCGCCCGGTCGTCGCTGTCGGCCATGCCGATATCGCGCCAGTGCCACAGGAAGCTGGTTGTCCACCAGCAGCAGGCGCTCACCCGGCACGGGCGGCTGATAGCGCGTCGCCATCCTCAGGCGGCGATCAGTACCTGATGCCCCGCCTGTGCCGCGGCCCAAGCCAGCGCGGCGCGGATGTCGTCCTCTTCGAGTTCGGGGAAGTCCTCGATGATTTCCGCGTGGCTGGCGCCGTGGCTGAGCAGGTCCAGCACGTCCTTCACCCGGATCCGCATGCCGCGCAGGCAGGGACGGCCGCCGCACTTGCCGGGTTCGATGGTGATGCGGTCGAACAGGGGGTTGGGCATCATGGTGGGCTCCGCTGGGGGTGGTTCAGTATAGGGTTGGCTGCCTCGTCCTCACCGTGGAAGCGGGCTGGCCGCACCGGCTGGTGTTTCAACTCCAGCAAGTCGTTGCTCAGTCCTTGCCCGTCAAAGCGGGCTGCAATGCGCGAACCCAGGCCGAGCTTCTGCTGGAGATTCGTCGGCAATGTCTGGCTGGCCGGTCCTGCGGACAGCATGTCGGCTGCGGTCAGTTCGCGGACCTCGCCTTGCGCGTCTGTCAGTGGCGGTTGATGGGCCATCGGATGGTTCCAGAATGCGTGGGTCGATCTTGATTTGACACCAGCCGCAGCGAAGCCGCTCAATACCTCATGCGTGAGCCAAGAAAGGCGTCTTCATCACCACGTCGGGCTACACCGCGCAGGCGCTGCAGTTCGCGCAATCCGTCGAGGGCATCGTGCTGGTGGACGGGGTGCGGCTGGCGGGGTTGATGGTCGATCACGAGGTGGGGGTGACGGCGCGGGTGTTGAA